>NZ_DASVFL010000363.1:0-84153 GCF_036380075.1 Lentzea sp.
ACTAGTGGCTCGGCCGGTCGCGAAGCTACCGGCCTTTTCCGGCCGACCCAGCGCCTCGCAAGGGCCCCGAAGTCAAGCCCCAATCGCGGATCGTCGCACAGCGGCGATGAACACCTCTAATTCGTCCGAGTTGCATGACCACGCTGGAACAGGCACCGGGGACAACGCAACAGAACCACGCTGGAACCCCAAAAACGCCGAAAGACCCGGCTCGCCAAGGGCGAACCGGGCCTCTCAGAGGTGGAGCAGGTGGGACGGACTCAGAAGTCCATGCCGCCGGCGTCCGGAGCGGCCGGAGCCGCGTTCTTCTCCGGCTTGTCCGCGACGACGGCCTCGGTCGTCAGGAACAGCGCGGCGATGGACGCGGCGTTCTGCAGCGCGGAACGCGTGACCTTGGCCGGGTCGATGATGCCCGCGGCGACCAGGTCCTTGTACTCGCCGGTCGCGGCGTCCAGACCCTCGCCCGCGGGGAGGTTCTTCACGCGCTCGACCACGACGCCACCCTCGAGACCGGCGTTGACCGCGATCTGCTTGAGGGGAGCCTCGACGGCGACCTTGACGATGTTCGCACCGGTGGCCTCGTCGCCCGACAGGCGCAGACCCTCGAAGGCGGCCTCGGCGGCCTGCAGCAGCGCGACGCCACCACCGGCGACGATGCCCTCTTCGACGGCGGCCTTCGCGTTGCGGACGGCGTCCTCGATGCGGTGCTTGCGCTCCTTGAGCTCGACCTCGGTGGCCGCGCCCGCCTTGATGACGGCGACGCCGCCGGCGAGCTTGGCGAGGCGCTCCTGGAGCTTCTCGCGGTCGTAGTCGGAGTCCGACTTGTCGATCTCGGCGCGGATCTGGTTGACGCGACCCTGGATCTGGTCGGCGTCGCCAGAGCCCTCGACGATGGTCGTCTCGTCCTTGGTGACGACGACCTTGCGGGCCTTGCCCAGCAGCGAGATGTCGGCGTTCTCCAGCTTGAGGCCGACGTCCTCGGTGATGACCTGGCCACCGGTGAGGGTGGCGATGTCCTGGAGGATGGCCTTGCGGCGGTCGCCGAAGCCCGGGGCCTTGACGGCGACGGACTTGAAGGTGCCGCGGATCTTGTTCACGACCAGGGTCGCGAGGGCCTCGCCCTCGACGTCCTCGGAGATGATCAGCAGCGGCTTGCCGCCCTGCATGACCTTCTCCAGGAGCGGGAGCAGGTCCTTGACCGTGGAGATCTTGGAGCCGAACAGCAGGATGTACGGGTCCTCGAGGACCGCTTCCTGGCGCTCGGGGTCGGTCACGAAGTAACCGGAGATGTAGCCCTTGTCGAAGCGCATGCCTTCGGTGAGCTCGAGCTCGAGACCGAGGGTGTTGCTCTCCTCGACGGTGATGACGCCTTCCTTGCCGACCTTGTCCATCGCCTCGGCGATGAGCTCGCCGATCGTGGGGTCAGCGGCGGAGATGGACGCGGTAGCAGCGATCTGCTCCTTCGTCTCGATCTCCTTGGCGTTCTTCAGCAGCTGCTCGGCGATGGCCTCGACGGCCTGCTCGATGCCGCGCTTGAGGCCCAGCGGGTTGGCGCCGGCCGCGACGTTGCGCAGACCCTCGCGAACCAGTGCCTGGGCGAGAACGGTCGCGGTCGTGGTGCCGTCACCGGCGACGTCGTCCGTCTTCTTCGCGACTTCCTTGACGAGCTCGGCCCCGATCTTCTCCCACGGGTCCTCGAGCTCGATCTCCTTCGCGATGGAGACGCCGTCGTTCGTGATCGTCGGCGCACCCCACTTCTTCTCGAGCACGACGTTGCGGCCCTTCGGGCCGAGCGTCACCTTGACGGCGTCAGCGAGGGTGTTCATACCCCGCTCGAGACCGCGGCGGGCGTCCTCGTCGAACGCAATCATCTTGGCCATTGCGGTGTGTTCCTCCGCCTTTGTGGTTTCTGGGCCACTGCGGGCCGGCAGAGCCCACAGCGGAACACGGTGCGATTGGCCAGGTTCGGTGCCCGCGACGGACGACCCCGGAGGGCCTCACCTTCCCAGCCTCACTTCGTTGGCACTCGACTGAGCCGAGTGCTAAGACGTGTTTAGCACTCGGGCACGGCGAGTGCAAGCGACCTCAGGTGACTCTCAGCGTGACGTGCGCACCGGCACGGAGGTGGGCAGCGGCTTGCGCGAGGTCGGGCCCTCGTCGCCGATGTTGAGCGTCGGCGAGGAGTTCGTCTTGGGCTGACGTGCCGGTTCGTCGCCGGGCGACAGGATGATCACCACGATGACGATCACCACGATGGCCACCGCGGCCGCGATGACCGGCGCGAACCAGGCGGGGCGCTCCTTGCGGCCGGACGTGAACGCGCTCACGCCCACCTGGTTCGGCGGGCGCAGGCGGACCGGGTCGGCCAGCGGCTGCTGCTGGTACCCGCCCTGGTAGGGGTTCTGCTGCGGCATCGGGCCCGACACCGGCGACTGGCCCTGGGCCGCGACCGAGCCGGACTGCGGCCCGAGTTGAGCGGGAGCCGAGCCGAGCGCGATCCCGGACAGCGCGACGCGGGCGGCGTCGACCAGCTCGGCGCAGGTCGCGTACCGCTGCGACGGGTCCTTCGAGGTGCCCTTGCGGATGACCTCGTCGATCGCCGGCGGCAACGCCACGAGCTGCGACAGCGCGGGCACGTTCTGGCCCAGGTGACCTGCGATGACCTCCTGCACGCCGCCCTGGAACGGCGGGCGGCCGGACAGACAGGCGAACAGCATGCAGGCCAGCGCGTACTGGTCGGTGCGGCCGTCGACGGGCTCGCCGCGCAGGTGCTCCGGCGCCGCGTAGGTCGGCGACCCGAGGAAATCACCCGTCCGGGTGCGGTGCCCGGTGGCGCCGCGGCGGGTCAGGCCGAAGTCGGCGACGTAGACGTGCTCGCGCGACCCCTCCTTGGTGGTGACCAGCACGTTCGCCGGCTTCACGTCGAGGTGCACGAGGCCCTTGCCGTGCAGCATGTCGAGCGCCTCGGCGACCTGGCCGAGCAGCGTCAGCGTGCGCGCGGGGGTGAGCGGGCCCTCCTTGATGTGGCCCGCCAGGTCCTGGCCGTCCACGAGCCGCATGGCGATGTACAGCAGGCCGTCGACCTCGTCGAAGTCGTACAGCGGCACGATGTTCGCGTGGTCGATGGCGGAGGTGTTGCGCGCCTCGTCGACGAACCGCTCGCGGAACTCCGCGTCGGGCGCGAGGTGCTCACCGATGACCTTGAGCGCGACCTTGCGACCGAGCCTCACGTCCGTGGCCCGGTAGGTCACGCTCATGCCACCGCGGCCGAGCACGCCGTCGATCCGGTAGTGCGCGATCCGCCGTCCGCTCAGGTCCTCCGACACGCGAGGCAGCCTAACGCCCGGCGAGATCGAAGTGCTCGGGGTTGGTCCAAGCTGTGATCAGGAAGGCTCACCCGGCGCGGCGCACGTCCGATGCCTGGCTGCGCCCGTCGCGTCCCGCCTGCACCTCGAACTCCACGCGGTCGCCCTCGGAGAGCGTCCGGAAGCCTTCCATCTGGATCGCCGAGTAGTGCACGAACACGTCGGGCCCGCCGTCGGTTGCGATGAAGCCGTATCCCTTTTCGGAGTTGAACCACTTGACGGTACCGAGAGCCAAGGCTTCCTCCTTCAGATCACGCAAACGCAGAACGCAACGCTAAAAGAAGAAAAGGCACGCGGATACCTCCTTACGGAGTCATGAACGCGAGCTGACTCCGTTGGCGCGCAACCAGGTGGAGAGCCGCCGCGGTCCGCGCGTCTGGGTGATGACCGCGCCGGGACCGGCGAAGTCGAACACCAGACCCTCACCGGTGTGAATGGATTGCACGCCATCGGGGACCGACGGGCGCAGCCGGCATTGCAGGGTGTCCGCGAACGCCACGACGTGGTCACTGCTGATGGTCACGGCCTCCCCCACCGCCAGAGTCACGAGGTCGAGGGCGCCGCAGCAGGCGAGCACGACGGCGCCCTGGCCGTGCGCGTAGTTCAGGAAGCCCTCGGCGCCGCCGAAGAGCGCCTTCATGGGCGGCGACTCCGGGTTCATCGCCACCGTGCTGCTGGACGCGACCCAGCCGTGCCGGGAGACGCACCAGCCGTTCTTCCCGTCGAGCTCGACGAGGTGCAGGTCGCCGGGCAGCACGGGGGCCGCGTCGAGCCAGCCGCCCTCCGCGCCCGCCGTGCACAGCGCCACGGCCTTCGCGCCGGCGCCCTTCACCTCGACCGCGAGCCCGTAGCTCGTGGCCGCGATGGTCATGGGGTCGACCAGCACCATCTCGCCGGGCGCGAGCACGAGCCTCGCCACGCCGAACGTCGGTGTGTGCCTGGTCCTGACCTGCACGAACAACACCTCCGGTGGAGAACTGGGCAAGGCGGTCGTCACGCCCGGCGCGACGTTGGCAGTATGCAGTCGTGCCCCCCACCTCTGTCGCCGAACACCGCCAACGCGTCGCGGAGCTCGTCGGGCTGATGCCCGTGCTCCAGCTGCCGCTCGAGGAGTGCCTCGGGCTGGTGCTCGCCGCCGACGTCATGGCGCCGCTCTCGCTGCCGCCGTTCGACAACTCCGCGATGGACGGGTACGCCGTGCGCGCCGCCGAGCTGGGCGAGCTCCCGGTCCGGCTGCCGGTCGCGGACGACATCCCCGCGGGCCGCGTGGAGCTGACCCCGCTGGAGCCGGGCACGGTGCAGCGGATCATGACCGGCGCGCCGGTGCCGCCCGGCGCGGACGCGGTGGTCCAGGTCGAGTGGACCGACGCCGGCACGGAGGCGGTGACGATCAACCGGGCCGTCGAGGCCGGCGCGAACATCCGCACCGCGGGCGACGACGTGGGCAAGGGCGACCCGGTGCTGGTGGCGGGCACCGTGCTGCGCCCGTCCACGCTGGGGCTGGCCTCGGCGCTCGGGCTGGCCGAGCTGCCGGTGCGCCGCCGCCCGCGCGTGCTGGTCCTGTCGACGGGCTCCGAGCTGGTCGAACCGGGCAGGCCGCTGCTGCCGGGGCAGATCTACGAGTCGAACGGCATGATGCTCGCCTCCGCCGTGCGCGAGGCGGGAGCCGTGGCCCTGCAGCTGCGGTTCGTGCCGGACGACGTCGACGCGTTCCACGAGGCCCTGCGGCCGTACCTGGGCGCGGTGGACGTGATCGTCACGTCCGGCGGGGTCAGCGCGGGCGCCTACGAGGTGGTCAAGGACGCCCTCGCGAGCCACGACGTGGAGTTCACGAAGGTCGCGATGCAGCCGGGCGGGCCGCAGGGCTCCGGCCGCTACGAGGGCCTGCCGGTGCTGACGCTGCCGGGCAACCCGGTGAGCGCGCAGGTGTCGTTCGAGGTGTTCGTGCGGCCCGCGCTGCTGCGCTCGATGGGCCACCCGCAGGTCGAACGCACGACCGCGCGCGCCTCGCTGTCGGCGGGCCTGACCTCCCCCGCGGGCAGGACGCAGTTCCGGCGCGGCCTGTACGACCCGGCGTCCGGCCAGGTCGTGACGCCGGTCGGCGGGCCGGGCTCGCACCTGCTGTCGGCGCTGGCGCTGTCCAACTGCCTGATCGAGGTGCCGGAGGAAGTCACCGAACTGGCTGCGGGGGACGAGGTCGTCGTGAGATACCTGCAGTAGTTCTGGACTACCTGGGGGAAGCACGGCATGAGAGCGGCACTGGGGCTGGCCATGCTCGCGGGGTTCTTCGTGCTCGCGGTGGCCTTGTTCACGGGTTTCGGCTGGGCCGCGTTCACGCTCTTCCAGCGCGGCGAGATCAAGGGCGGCGTGCTCCTCGCGGTGCTGGCGCTCACGGTGGGCGGTTCCCCGCTGCTGGCGATGGCCCTCGCGATGTGGGTGACCCCGCGCCCCGAGGGCGTCGCGCTGACCAGGGCGACGCACCCCGAGCTCTGGCGGCACGTGGACGAGCTGGCGAGGGTCGCCGGCACCCGCGGCCCCGACGACATCCGGCTCGTCGGCAACGCGAACGCGAGCGTCTGGGAACGCAACGGGACGCGGTACATGGAGCTCGGCCTCCCGTTCGTCGCGGGCATGGGCATCGGTGAGCTCAGGTCGGTGCTGGCGCACGAGCTCGGCCACTACGGCGGCGGGCACACCAGGGTCTCGGCGCTCACGCACCGCGCGACGCTCGCGCTCAGGCTCACGGCCGAGCGGTTCGACTCGCTCGGGGTCCTCTACGCGTGGGCCCGCCTGTACGCGCTGGTCGCCGCCTCGGAGAGCCGCAAGCACGAGCAGTTCGCCGACGAGGTAGCGGTCGCCGCGGCGGGCCGGGAGGCGGCGACGCGGGCGATGCTGCGGATCGGTCCGGTCACCGAGGCGTGGAACGACTACCTGCACTGGTACGTCTCGCTCGCCGCGCACGCGGGCCGCACCCCGCCCCTGGTCGAGGGCTTCCGCGCCTACCTGGACCACCCGCGGCGCGTGCACCGGCTGCGGAAGCTGGAACCGGTGCTCGCGGAGCAGGAACCGACGTCGGTGTTCGACAGCCATCCGCCGGTCCGCGAGCGGGTGGCCGCGATGAGGGCCTTCCAGCCGGCCGCGGCGGGAGCGGTGGTCGTGGACGCGATCGACGAACGCCCCGCCCACGTGCTGCTGGACGGCACCGCGCCGGAGCAGGTCGCGGACCTCGTGAAGGTGGCCGGGCCGCCGGTCGCGTGGGAGGAGCTCGTCGCGGCGAGGGCTCCGGAGCTGCTGCGCTGGAACGCGGAGAAGCTCCGGCACGCGGGCAGGGTGAGCAAGATCGGCGACACGCTCGGTGCGGTGCTGACCGCCCTCGAGCAGGGCAGGTTGCACGACCTCACCGGCCGGCCGGTCGACGCGTCGCTGAGGACCGAGCAGGTGCACGACGCCGCCGTCCGCGTCGTGACGGAACTGCTCGGCTGCATGGTCGCTGACCAGCTCGTGACAGCTGGACGAGCGACGCCGGAACTCAACTGGGGCGGCCTGGTCCGGCTGCGCATGCCGGACGGAGCTGCGGTCTACCCGGACGACCTGGTCGAACCCGCCGTCCGTGACGCCAACCAGGTCGCCGGGGCGCGGGCCCGGCTGCGGGCCCTCGGACTCGACGGACCGTGACGGAACGCTCACCCGACGACACTGTTGACTCCATGTGACCGGGATTACACTGGTTGCAGGCGCCGGTCGGCGCGTGCGTTCGTCGGGGGATGCACGGGCCGACCGGCCACTTGTCTTCCCGGCGGTCCCGACGGGCGGTTCGGCGTGTTGCCGTAGCGTGATGCCGCCCGACACCCCACCGACGCTACGGAACCCACAGACACGATGAGCAGCGAGAAGCCCGTCTCCCACTTCCTCGAACTCGCGCGCGGCATGGTGCCGCCGATGCACCCGGCAGGGCGCCCGTTCGTCGCCGGTGCGGCGATCGCGACCCTCCTCGTCCGGCTGCGCTTCAAGCGGCTCGGCGTCGTCCTCGGCCTGGTCACGGCGTGGGTGGCGTGGTTCTTCCGCGAGCCGAAGCGCGTGACGCCGACCCGTCCGAACATCGCCGTGGCCCCGGCCGACGGCACCGTCTCGCACGTGGTCGACGCCGTCCCGCCCGCCGAGCTCGGCCTCGGCACCCAGCCGATGACGCGCGTCAGCGTATTCCTGTCGGTCTTCGACGTGCACGTGCAGCGCGTGCCCGCCGACGGCGAGGTCGTCCAGGTCTCGTACCACCCCGGCAAGTTCCTCTCGGCCGACCTCGACAAGGCCTCCGAGGAGAACGAGCGCAACACCGTGTGGCTGCGCACGGTCGACGGCCACGACCTCGTCGTCGTGCAGATCGCCGGCCTGGTCGCGCGTCGCATCGTGTGCGAGGTCGCCGAGGGCGAGAAGGTCGCCGCCGGCCAGACCTACGGCCTGATCCGCTTCGGCTCGCGCGTGGACCTCTACGTGCCGCGCGGCAGCCGCGTCCTGGTCGAGGCCGGCCAGCGCACCATCGGCGGGGAGACCGTCCTCGCCGAGCTCCCGGAGGCCTGATGGCTCCCAGCGGGCCCGGCGTTCGCCTGCTGCCGAACGCGATCACGGTCCTGGCGATGTGCGCCGGCCTGTCCGCGGTGCACTTCGCGAACGTCGGCATGTGGGGCGCGGCCATCGCCTCGATCGCGGCGGCCGCCGTGTTCGACGGCCTCGACGGCCGCATCGCCCGCCTGCTGGACGCGACGTCGAAGATGGGCGCGGAGCTGGACTCGCTGGCGGACGCCATCTCGTTCGGCGTCGCGCCCGCCCTCGCGATCTACCTGTGGAAGTTCGAGGGCAACCGCGCCGGCTGGGTCATCGCGCTGATCTTCGCGGTCTGCATGGTGGTCCGCCTGGCCCGCTTCAACACGTTGCTGGAGAAGGAACAGCCGCCGTTCGCGAAGGAGTTCTTCGTGGGCGTCCCCGCTCCGGCGGGCGGCCTGCTCCTGCTGCTACCGCTGATCATCGAGGAGCAGGTCCGCACCGACGGCTGGTGGAACTCACCGGTCGTGGTGGGCGTGTGGACGGTCGTGGTCGCGATCCTGCTGGTGTCGCGCATCCCGACGCTGTCCGTGAAGACGGTGAAGGTGCCGCCGCGCGCAGTGGCCCCCCTGCTGGTGGCCGTCGGCCTGCTCGCCGCCGCCGTGATCACGTACCCGCTGGTGGCGCTGATCATCGCGATGGTCGTGTACCTCGCGCACCTGCCGTACTCGGTGCGCCGGTACATGTGGCTCTCCAAGCACCCCGAGGCGTGGACCGTCACCGGGGCCGACCGTCGCGCCATCAAGCGCGCGCACGGCGTGGCTGCTCGTCGCCTCGGCCTGCGTCAGCCGTTGCAGAGCCGCGTGGCCGGTGCAGCCAAGCGCGCGGTGCGTCGTCCACGGCGTGACGCTTCCACCGCTGCTGCGGCGGAGGGCACGGCTCCTACCGCTGGGAACCGGCGGCGGTCCTGGCGGCAGCTGGGGCTGAGGCGTCAGTCGAAGCCCTGATCCTCTTTGCTGTGCTTCCGGGCCGGACACGTTTCGAACGTGTCCGGCCCTCGGCTTTTGAGATCGACTACTCGCCCTCGGTGATTTCTTCCACGATCGCGTCGATGCGCTCATCGGACACGGCGGGCGGCATCCAGTTCAGGCCCGCGGCCCATTCGACGAACTCAGCGGGTAGCGAGATGTTGTAGGTCCTGACGTAGTGGGAGAGATCGAAAGGCCAAATCCAGACTCCATCGGTGCGCGTGCCATAGCGCCCGATCTCCACCTCTTCGTCGGCCAGCACGTCGTAGGTCGGCTCCGTCGTGACGGACAGCAAGTCGGCACGATCGAGGTACTCGGCGATGCGTTCCCGGATCCCGGAGTCACCCCGCGACACACCGTCACGCAAGGACGGAGCGTTGGCCTCCCGCGACGAGAGCTCCCGGAAGTCGAGGAACTGGACACTCATCAGACATCTCTCCGAATCGACGACAGGGGTGGACCCGTGCTTTCCGAACCTCACACCATCCGGAGACGAAGTCGCAAAGGTCCAGCGACCACACCCTGTCCGCACGCACGCTGTTCGTTGATCTCCGACCGACCGCCACGTCCGCCCGCCAGGAACTAGAGTCGTCTTCGTGATCACGCTGACGGCTCGCCTGTCCCCGTCCGCTCTGGACACCCGGCGCGGCGTCGTCCGCCTGCACCCCGAGGTGCTCGACGCCCTGGGGCTGCGCGCATGGGACGCCGTGAAGCTGACCGGTGCCCGCGTCAGTGCCGCCCTCGCCGCCTCCGGAGGCGAGCAGCCGCCCGGTGTGGTGCTCGTCGACGACGTCACGCTGACGAACCTCGGCGTGGTCGAGGGGGCCGAGGTCGTCGTGGCGCCGGTGCAGGTGGCCGGGGCCCGGTCGATCACCGTCGCGGGCTCGCGGCTGGCGACCACCGCGTTGACGCCGGAGCACGTGCGCATGGCGTTGACCGGCAAGGTGCTGACGGTGGGCGACAGCGTGTCGCTGCTGCCGCAGGACCTCGCGCCACCGCCTGGTGCGAACGTGTCCGAGACGCGGCGGAAGCTGTCCAACGCCATCGGCATGACGTGGACGAACGAGCTGATCACCATCACCTCCACCGACCCGGCGGGGCCGGTGGCCGTGCAGCCGTCGAGCGTCGTGGGCTGGCGTTCGGCCTCGGCGCCGGCCGCCGAGGTGACGCCGGTGGTGGTGCAGGAGAAGCACGAGGCGTTGCCCGTCGCGGACCTGGTCGGTCAGCGCGAGCAGGCCAAGCGGCTCACGGAGTGGCTGGAGCTGATGTTCCGGCAGCCCGAGCTGCTGACGAAGCTGGGCGCGTCCGCCCGCCTCGCCGCGATGGTCAGCGGCCCCGAGGGCGTCGGCAAGGCGACGCTGGTGCGCGCCGTGGCCCGGTCCGTCGGCGCGGACGTCGTCGAGCTGGCCGCGCCGAGCATCGCCGTGCTGGAGCCGGGCGCGATGGCGAAGCAGCTCGGTGACGCGATCTCCGTCGTGCCCGAGCAGCCCACCGTGCTGCTGCTGACCGACATCGACGCGCTGCTGCCGACCGCTCCCCCGCCGGTCGCGACCGTGGTGCTCGACATCCTGCGCACGGCCGTGTCCCGCCCGAACCTCGCCCTGGTCGTCACCTCGGCCCGCGCCGAGTCGGTGGACGCCCGCCTGCGCGCGCCGGACCTGGTGGACCGCGAGCTGACGCTCCCCCTGCCGGACGCGGCCGGACGCACCGAGCTCCTGCGCGTGCTGCTGCGCGACGTGCCCGTCCAGTCCGATGTGGACTTCGGCGAGGTCGCCGCCCGCACACCGGGTTTCGTGGCGGCCGACCTCTGCGCACTGCGCCGCGAAGCCGCCGTGCGCGCAGCACTGCGGCAGCGCGAAGCGGCGGAACCCCGCGTGGGACAAGAAGATCTGCTCGGCGCGCTCAACACCGTGCGACCGATCTCCATGTCGGCCTCCGACACCGTCCAGACCGGCGGCCTGACGCTCGACGACGTCGGCGACATGAAGGAGGTGAAGCAGTCCCTGACGGAGGCGGCCCTCTGGCCGCTACGCTACCCGGACTCCTTCGCCCGCCTGGGCGTCGACCCGCCCCGCGGCCTGCTCCTCTACGGCCCGCCGGGATGCGGCAAGACGTTCCTGGTCCGCGCACTGGCAGGCTCCGGCCAGCTGAACGTCCTGACGGTCAAGGGCGCCGAACTGATGGACAAGTTCGTGGGAGAGTCGGAACGAGCAGTCCGCGAGCTCTTCCGCCGCGCCGCAGACGCGGCCCCGGCCCTGGTCTTCCTGGACGAGGTGGACGCCCTGGCCCCACGCCGAGGCCAGTCGTCCGACGCGGGAGTGGCAGACCGGGTGGTAGCCGCCCTCCTGACCGAACTGGACGGCGTGGAACCCCTCCGCGACGTGGTGGTGATCGCCGCGACCAACCGCCCCGAACTGATCGACCCGGCCCTCCTGCGACCGGGCAGGCTGGAACGCCTCGTCTACGTGCCACCACCGGACGCCGAGGCACGCACGGAAATCCTCAAGGCCTCGTCGCGCAACACGCCTCTGGCAAGCGACGTGGACCTGGCGACCCTGGCCACCGAACTGGACATGTACTCGGCGGCAGACTGCGCGGCCCTGGTCCGAGAGGCCGCACTGACGGCAATGCGGGAGTCCCTGGAAGCAGCCGAGGTGACGCAAGCCCACCTGGCGAAGGCCCGCACGGTGGTCCGACCGTCACTGAACCCGGCACAGCTGGCATCACTGGCGGCCTACGCCGCAGGCCGCTAGCAGCAGCAACGCACACCCGGGAGCAATGCGAAGCGAGCTCCTGGGTGATGGCCCATTCTTCGGCGTCGCGAAGCGGCGATGCACCCCGCTCTTTCGTCCGAGGTGCACGCCCACGCTGGAACCCAGCCCTACTTGCTCTTGGAAGCACCCTGATAATCGTTGGTGACGATCAAAATGATCCCGGGCGCGGAAGACTCGATCCCGTCGAACCGGGGCTCGACCCGGGCCCGCAACACCGCAGCCAACTCCTTGGCGGAGGCTTCCTCAGCAGTCCCGGGCCGGAAGTACACGGTGGTGGTCGGGATGGTGCCCTGCGAGTAGTTGCCGGTACCGGCAACGGTCCACCCGTTGGCCCGAACCTCGTCGGACGCCTTGGAAGCCAACCCGGTGATCGTCGAGTTGTTGTAAACCCGAACGGGCTCCTTCGCGACACCCGGCTGGGTGACGGGCGGAGGCGGCACGGCAGCGGACGTGGTGGGCGGGGCCGTGGTCGTGACAGGAGGTGCGGATGACGGCGTTGTCGGCGCGGCCGACGACTCGGTGGACGAAGCCGGGGCAGCGGACGTCGTGGCCGGTGGCGGCGCGGAGGACGACCCCTCCGCGGACGGCGGGGTGTCGGACCCCCCGCCGAACAGGCTGATGACGCCGATCACCAGCGCGACGGCGGCGACGCCGAGCAGGGCGAAGCCGGCGGCCTTGGCGGGACGGGACGGACTTGCGGACTCGGGGGAGGTCATCGGTCCTCGGTGCTCCTGGCGCGTGCGCGCACCCTTTGGCGGCCTGTCCGCACGCCCCGCAGCCGTTTGACCAGCATCGGGTCCGCGGCCAGTGCGGCCTCGGACTCGATCAGACCGTTCAACAGCTGGTAATAGCGGGTGGCGGACATGTCGAACAGTTCCCTGATGGCCTGTTCCTTGGATCCCGAGTACTTCCACCACTGACGCTCGAACGCGAGCATCGTGCGGTCGCGGCTGGTCAAGCCGTCAGCGGAGGTGAGCGTCTCGGTGTGATCCATCTGGCTCCCCACGGTCGCCACACCATCTCAGGTGCGGGCAATTCAATCACGTGATCGTTCCAACCTACCGCGCGACACCGACAGTTTTGGCTCGCTTAAAGTTTGCCCATGGCCGTGCACCGCATCCGCATCGTTGGCAACCCCGTGCTCCACAACCCGACGCGCGAGGTCACCGAGTTCGGCGCCGAGCTCAAGGCTCTCGCCGACGACATGTTCGAGACGATGGCAGCGGCGCGCGGAGTCGGCCTCGCGGCCAACCAGATCGGCATCGACCTGCGGATCTTCGTGTACGACTGCCCCGACGACGAGGGCAAGCAGTACCGCGGCGCCATCTGCAACCCGGTGCTGGAGACGTCCGAGGTCCCCGAGACCATGCCGGACCCGGACGACGACTTCGAGGGCTGCCTGAGCGTGCCCGGCGAGGCGTACCCGACCGGACGCGCCCGGTGGGCGAAGGTGACCGGGCTCGACCTCGACGGGCAGCCGTTCGAGGTCGAGGGCACCGGCTTCTTCGCGCGCTGCCTCCAGCACGAGACCGACCACCTCAACGGCTTCACGTACCTCGACCGCCTCGTCGGCCGGTACAGGAAGGAGTCGAAGCGGATGCTGCGCGACAACGACTGGAACCAGCCGGACCTGTCCTGGGACCCGTCCGACCCCGCCAACTTCGGCGACGACGAGGACTAACGCAGCACCGACTCCACCTGCGCCAGCTCGTCGGCCGTCAACGCGCCGAACGCCAGCGCGCCCGCGTTCTCCTCGACCTGCGCCACCGTCCGGACGCCCGGGATCGGCACCAGCCGGGGAGAACGCGCCCAGAACCACGCCAGCGCGCCCTGCACCAGCGTGCGGCCGCCGGACGTCAGCACGTCCCGCACGGCCTCGCGAGCCGCGAAGTACGACGGTGACGGCTTGCCGTCGACGAAGAACCGCAGCCACGACGGGTTCGTGACGCGCACGTCGTCGGCCGGCAGCTCGGGGAACGTCTCCCGCGCCAGCAGCCCCATCGCGAGCGGGCGGCGGCAC
The DNA here is from genome assembly GCF_036380075.1 of Lentzea sp. NCBI lineage: Bacteria > Bacillati > Actinomycetota > Actinomycetes > Pseudonocardiales > Pseudonocardiaceae > Lentzea > Lentzea sp. The sequence continues at coordinate 13,724 of NZ_DASVFL010000363.1, forward strand.
AGCACCGCGAAGTCGTGCGCGTACATCTCCGGGTTGTCGAACAGCAGGTTGACGTCGGCCTGCGCCGCGATGCCGTGCTCGCCCTCGCAGAAGAACCGCGCCCGTTCGACGTCGTCCGTGCTCCACCCGTAGGCGCGGATCTTGCCCTCGGCGACCAGCGCCTCGCACTCGTCCCGCAGCGGCCCGGCCTCCTCGAACGACAGGTCGCCGACGTGCAGCTGGTACAGGTCGATCCGATCGGTCCCCAGCCGCCGCAACGACCCCTCGACGGCGCGGCGCAGGTAGGGAACCGACCCCTCGTTCCCGGTCATCCTCTTCGAGGCCGAGTCGAACCCGCAGCCCCACTTCGTGGCGATCGACACCTGGTCACGCACGGTCGCAAGCGCTTGCCCCACGACCGTCTCCGCGTGCCCGCAGCCGTAGACGTCCGCCGTGTCGAACAACGTCACGCCCAGCTCGACCGCCCGCCGCAGCGCCTTCGCCGACTCCGCGTCGTCCGCGGGTCCCCAGCCCACCGGCAGTCCGTCCGGGCCCGAGAACGGGCCGCCCATCGCCCACGTGCCGAATCCCAGCTTCCCCAGTTCCAAGGTCATGCCGACCACCGAACATCCTGGAGCGCGCTCCAGGTCAAGAAACGAGTTGCGGCCGGAGCGACCATCGATGGCATGCCACTCGGAAACATCGTCGCCTTCGTCGCGGCCTCGTTCCTCATCGCACTGTCGCCAGGACCCGGCACGGCCATGGTCCTGCGACAGTCGGTGCACGGGCGGAGGGCCGCGCTGGCGACGGTGTTCGGCATGGAGGTCGGAGTGGCCTGCTGGGCCGTCGCCGCTGCGCTGGGGCTCAGCGTCCTGCTCACGGCGTCCGAGATCGCCTACCACGGGCTGCGGATCGCCGGTGCGGTCTTCCTGATCTACCTGGGCGTGAAGGCCTTGCTGAGCAAGAGCCTGCCGGACGCCGAACCGCCGCCGGCGAGCCGCGCGTTCCGCAGCGGGCTGGTCGTGAACCTGGCCAACCCGAAGCTCGGCGTGTTCGCGATCTCGTTCCTACCGCAGTTCGTGCCTGCCGGGGAGGCCGGCAAGGGGGTTCTGCTCTTCCTCGCCGTCGGCTGGGTCGTCATCGACACCCTCTGGTACCTCGTCATCGTGTCGGTCCTGCACACGATCCGCGGCTGGCTCAGCCGCCCGCGCGTCCGCCCTGCTCTCGAGAAGCTGTCGGGCGGCGTGCTGCTGGCGCTCGGAGTCAGGCTGGTACTCGACCCGCGTTGAGATCGGGTCGCCCCTGCGCCAGAAGAGCTCGGGCAGCCCGGCCAGCTCGGCGAGGGTGTGGCAGGCGGCCATCGTCGCGTAGCCGCCGGCCAGCACGTGCGCGCGGATCCGGTCCAACCGGCCGAACTCGATCACCTCACCGGCGATCAGGAACGGCAGCACCAGCTGCCAGGCCTGCACCACGGCCGGACGACGCCGGTGAGGTGCGCGCAGGGCGGCGCGGGCGACGCGGAGCAGGTGCTCGTTCGCGCTCATCGTGGACGGGTGGGCCGAGTGGTCCCAGTTCCACCGGCGCTCCTCCGTGACCGCGCACCGCACGCACTCGACCGGCCCGGTGCCGAGCTCGGCACCGCAGCGCGAGCACGCCAGCAGCGTCATCGCCCAGTCGACGCACGTCCAGGGGTACTGGCCGACGTCGGCGGAGGTCACCAGCTCGGCCAGCTCCCGGTCCGCGAGCTGCGACGACGTCCGCAGGGCCTCCCAGTCGGCGAGCCAGAACTGGTCGAGCAGCTCGGCGCAGAAGCCGCAGTCGGGGTAGCCGCGTCCGGCCAGCTCCCCGCACGAAGGGCATGCCGAGACCACGGCGGGACGTTGACCGCGACGCGCGCCGGGCGGGAACGGCTGATGATCCGCCACGGGAGAGAACATTAGGGCCAAACCGCGCCCTTGGCAGCTGCGGCGCGCTCTGACTATGGTCGGGTCTCGACAACTCAACAAGAACGCGGGAGCTCGCGCCTGAGCGGGCTGAGAGGGTGACTGGCTGTGCAGCCGGTGTCACCGACCGCCTGAACCTGACCGGGTAATGCCGGCGTAGGGAGGAATGTCGTGACGGCACTTGACGACCGTTCGGTCAAGCCCAGTGTGACCACCGGCCCGATCTCGGGCTCCCGCAAGGTGTACCGCGAGGTCGACTCCGACATCCGGGTGCCCTTCCGCAGGGTGGAGCTGACCAACGGCGAACACGTCGACCTGTACGACACTTCCGGTCCGTATACCGACGAGAACGCGACCATCGACGTCCACAGTGGACTTCCCGCCCGCAGGGCGGGGTGGGTCGCCGCACGCGAACCGATCGGCGGGGCTGTCAGCCAGCTCGCGTACGCGAAGGCCGGGATCATCACCCCGGAGATGCGCTACATCGCCGCACGCGAGAACCTCGACGCGGAGTTCGTGCGCGCGGAGGTGGCCATCGGACGTGCGGTGATCCCGTTGAACCGCAAGCACCCCGAGGCCGAGCCGATGATCATCGGCAAGAAGTTCCTCGTGAAGATCAACGCCAACATCGGCAACTCCGCCGTGTCGTCGTCGATCGAGGACGAGGTGGAGAAGATGGTCTGGGCGACCCGCTGGGGCGCCGACACGATCATGGACCTCTCCACCGGCAAGCGGATCCACGAGACGCGCGAGTGGATCCTGCGCAACTCCCCCGTCCCGGTCGGCACCGTGCCGATCTACCAGGCGCTGGAGAAGGTGAACGGCGACCCGGCGGCGCTGTCGTGGGAGGTCTACCGCGACACGGTGATCGAGCAGTGCGAGCAGGGCGTCGACTACATGACCGTGCACGCGGGCGTGCTGCTGCGGTACGTGCCGCTCACCGCGAAGCGCGTCACGGGCATCGTCTCGCGCGGCGGGTCGATCATGGCCGCGTGGTGCCTCGCGCACCACCGGGAGAGCTTCCTCTACACGCACTTCGAGGAGCTCTGCGACATCCTGCGCACCTACGACGTGACGTTCTCGCTGGGTGACGGGCTGCGGCCGGGTTCCATCGCGGACGCCAACGACGAGGCGCAGTTCGCCGAGCTCAGGACGCTGGGCGAGCTCACGCACATCGCGCGCTCCCGCGACGTCCAGGTGATGATCGAGGGCCCCGGCCACGTGCCGATGCACAAGATCGCCGAGAACGTCCGGCTCGAGGAGGAGTGGTGCGGCGAGGCGCCGTTCTACACCCTCGGCCCGCTGGCCACGGACATCGCGCCGGCGTACGACCACATCACGTCGGCGATCGGGGCCGCGCAGATCGGCTGGCTCGGCACGGCGATGCTCTGCTACGTCACGCCGAAGGAGCACCTCGGCCTGCCGAACCGCGACGACGTGAAGACGGGCGTGATCACGTACAAGATCGCGGCCCACAGCGCGGACCTCGCCAAGGGCCACCCCGGCGCCCAGGACTGGGACGACGCGCTGTCGAAGGCGCGCTTCGAGTTCCGCTGGGAGGACCAGTTCAACCTGTCGCTCGACCCGGACACCGCGCGCTCGTTCCACGACGAGACGCTGCCCGCGGAACCGGCGAAGACGGCGCACTTCTGCTCGATGTGCGGGCCGAAGTTCTGCTCCATGAAGATCACGCAGGACGTGCGGCGCTACGCCGAGGAACGCGGACTGTCCACTGTGGAGGCGATCGAGGCCGGCATGGCCGAGAAGTCGGACGAGTTCGCCGGCACGGGGAACAAGGTCTACCTCCCGGTCGTGGAGACGTCGTGACGCAGGCACCACCCAGGGTCCTCACCATCGCCGGAAGCGACTCCGGCGGTGGTGCGGGCATCCAGGCCGACCTCCGCACGCTCTTCGCGTGCGGAGTGCACGGCTGCGTCGCCCTCACGGCCGTGACGGTCCAGAACTCGCTGGGCGTCACGGGCGTCGCCGAGATCCCGCCGGACACCGTCGCGGCGCAGGTCGTCGCGGTGGCCGAGGACATCGGTCTGCAGGCCGCGAAGACCGGCATGCTGGCGTCCGCGGCGATCATCGAGGCCGTCACGCCGGCACTGGACCGCGTCGGGATCGGCCGTTCGGGCAGGACGCCGTTCGTCGTCGACCCCGTCTCGGCGTCGATGCACGGCGACCCGCTGCTGGCCGACTCGGCGCTGGACGCGTTGCGGGGCCTGCTCTTCCCGCGCGCGACGCTCGTGACGCCGAACCTCGACGAGGTGCGGCTGATCACCGGCATCGCCGTGAAGGACCGCGCGGACCAGCGGGTGGCGGCGGAGGCGTTGCACGCGCTCGGCCCCGAGTGGGTGCTCGTGAAGGGCGGCCACATGTGGGACGACCCGGAGTGCCTCGACCTGCTCCACGACGGCCGCGAGTTCATCGAGCTGCCCGGACCTCGTTACGACACCGCGCACACGCACGGCAGCGGTGACACGCTGGCGTCCTCGATCAGCGCGGCTCTGGCCCTGGGCGCGTCGGTGCCGGAAGCGGTGCGGTTCGGCAAGGACTTCATCGTGCGGTCGGTCGCGGCCGCGTACCCGCTGGGTGCGGGCGTCGGGCCGGTGTCACCGTTCTGGAAGCTCACGGGCTGAGCGGTGATCCGAGTCTTCGCCTGAGAATTTCATTCGCCTTCCGCAAGCAATTCCCGACGACCCGTCAAATTCATCCGCGCATTTCGCCTGCCCCGTCACTTTCACTCGGACAGCCCACGGCTCGAACATGATCCAGGAGTAGGGTCGAACCCGGCCGCCCGACAACGGGGACGGTGCGGCCGGGGGGCTGCCACGAGAAGTGGCCGGCAGGTGCTCGACTTCGTCGGGGGATTCATTCAGCAGCGCGCGCCGCACCGTTTCGCGATGTCTGCAGAGATCGAGCACAGGTCGAAGAGGGATCGATTCGGCAGCGTCGGCGCCGACTTCACGAGGCCACCCCCTGCGCAGAAATGATGAACAGAGGGGTGGAAATGGTCAGAATCAAACGCGCGTCGATTCTCTTGTCCGCCGTGCTCCTGACAGCCTTTTCGGCATCGTTCCAATCGGGCGCGGTAGCGGCATCGGCGCCTGACCTGTCCCGGGCCCAGGCGCAGGAACTGCTTCACCGGTATCTGGCGGAACGGGCGTTCAAGGTCACGCAGCTTGCGGCCGTCACCGCCGGTCAGTCGCTGACCGCCGTGCCCACCACGCCGGCGTTGCGGACACGGCTCGATGCCGAGTCGCACCAGCTCGACCGGGCACGCGCCCTCACCGCGAACACGTCGTGGCGGGGTTACGCGAAGGCCGACGTCAATGTGGTCGTGGACCGTCTCGAAGCCGATGGCCAGTCCAGGGTCGACGTGCACGCCACGGAACGGACGAAGTTGTACTTCGGCAAGGTGGAGGGCAGTGCGCCGCAGTTCGAGGCGTACAGCCTCGGGCACCACTTCGCCTTCGTCCGGCAGGGTGGGGCCTGGGTGCTCGACGCCGCGAAGCCCGAACTGGACGGCGGAGGACCGCCGATGGCGACCCAGTACGGCGTCGAGGTCGCCCGCGAGGACGGCGGCCACAAGCCGTCGTCGTCACCGGGGTCGCTACCGTCCGCGAACGTCACCACCGCGGCCCAGGCGGGAGTCCGGGCTCCCGCGGGTGTGACCGACAAACTCCAGATCGCCAAGTCGGACGTTTCCGCTCAGTACGACTACGGCGCGATGTACAACTACGCGATCGCCCATTGGGACAACTACAACTCGGCCTACCGGACGTTCGACAACGACTGCACCAACTTCATCTCCCAGATCGTGGAGGCCGGGGGCTGGACCCACGAGTCCGGTTTCTACCAGGACAACCACTACTGGTGGTACAACTTCCTGAACCAGACCTACAGCTGGGCCGGCGCGCACAACTGGGGGCTGTACGCGCAGGTGTACTCGCATCGGACGGCGCCACTGGCGAACGTCTACGAGATGCTGACGACCGACGTCCTGCAGGCGGACTGGGAAAACGACGGGAACATCAACCACACGATGATCGTGACCGGATATTCCGGGTCCCCGGGAGCGGCGAGTGAGATCTTCCTGACCTATCACACGACGAACCGGTTGAACGTGCCTTTCTGGGGCTGGCTGCTGCCGCAGGAACCGGGAGCTGTCTGGTTCGCCCACCGCACGTGATGGGATATTCTGCAAAGCCATGAGCAGTCGCCGGCACAGTGCTTGGCAGCGCTTCCGGGGGTGGCCGGTGCTCGTGCTGGTCACCACCGGAGTCGTCGCCGCGGTCGTGGTCGTGCTGCTGGTCTCGCGTGGCTCGTCCGGCGGGGCGCCCACCCGGGAGGAAGCGGTCGCGTCGTACGTGGACGCGGTGAACCGCCGCGACGCGGAGGCCTTGCGGCGCATCTCCGGCAACGACGGTCCGGCCCTCACAGCGGGCGTGCGACGACGGCTCGACGCGTACGGTGGCCGCGAGATCAGGTTGACCGGCTCCGAGATCCTCGACGGCGCCACTCCCGACCACTCGTACGCGGTGCTGTCCGGGTCGATGACCGGTGCCGGAGCCGGCCGGCAGGACTACCGCGAACGCCTTTACCTGCGGGACGAGGACGGCCGCTGGTACGTCGACCTCCGCGAACCGCTGTCCCCGACGGACTCCCGCCCGCTGGCTCCCGCGAACACCGTGCCGTCGACGGGCTGATCGGCCGGAACCTGAGCCGGCCGCTACTTCGGTTCCTCGCCGACCAGCGTCTCCAACGCGTCCAGCGCGTTCACCAGCGCCGAGACGTGCTCGGGCGTGAGCTGCTCGATGCGGCGCTGCAGCTCGCGGACCCGCGCGGACCGCACGCCGGAGACCATCGTCTCGCCCTCGGGCGTGGGGGTGGCGAGCCAGGCGCGGCCGTCCTGCGGGTCGGGTTCGCGCTTCACGTAACCGGCTTCGACCAGCGCGGCGACTATGCGGGAGAGCGTCGGGGGTGCCACGCCCTCCTTGTTCGCGAGGTCGCCGAGGCGCATGGGGCCGCAGCGCGCGAGGGTGGCCAGCGCGGAGACCGCGCCGGGGCCGAGTCCGGGGGAACCGGTGCGTCGCAGCAACCGGGCCAGCCGGCCGATCGCCAGGTACAGGCGCGCGGTCGCGTCCTCGACCTCGGCGTCAATGGGGGCCGTCACGGCTTGTCGTCCTCCTCGGCGGGTTCAGGTGGTCAGCAATCATCCCCCAACACGTGAGTACCCACGGTAGCGACCTCAGAGACCCGGCGAAGACGCTTGGGCCCAAAAGCGCTGCGGAATTCGTCCGGCCAAGCGCGCCAGACGTCCGCCCTCGACCGCACAACGCATGGCGGCGCCCATGCGTTCCGGGTCCTGCGCCCTGGTGACGGCGGTCGCGAGCAGCACCGCCGAACACCCGAGCTCCATCGCGAGCGCGGCGTCGGACGCCGTGCCGATGCCCGCGTCGAGCACCACCGGGACGGACGCCCTGGACGTGATCAGCTCGATGTTGTGCGGGTTGCGGATGCCGAGGCCCGTGCCGATGGGGGAACCCAGCGGCATGACCGTCGCGCAGCCGACGTCCTCCAGCTTCCGCGCCAGCACCGGGTCGTCGCTGGTGTAGGGCAGGACGACGAAACCGTCGTCCACCAGCCGTTCGGCGGCGTCGAGCAGCTCGACCGGGTCGGGCAGCAGCGTCTCCTCGTCGTGGACGACCTCCAGCTTGACCCAGTTCGTCTCCAGCGCCTCGCGCGCCAGCTGCGCGGTCAGCACGGCCTCGGCGGACGTGCGGCAGCCCGCCGTGTTCGGCAGGACCTCGATCCCCAGCCGTCGCAACAACTCCAGCACGCCGGTCTGCCCGGCGGCGTCGACGCGGCGCATCGCCACGGTCGTGAGCTCGGTGCCGGACGCGACCAGGGCGCGTTCCAGCACGGACAGGTTGGCGGCACCACCGGTGCCGGTGACGAGCCTGGACCGGAACTCCCGGCCCGCGATGATCAACGGGTCGTCCACGTCAGCCTCCCTGGACCGCGGTCAGCACCTCGACCACGCCGCCGTCCGGCACGATCGTCTTCTCCCACAACGCCCTCGGCACCACGGCGCCGTCGAGCGCGACGGCGACGCCCTTGTCGGGAGCGCCGACGAGCGACACCACCGCCGCCACCGACGTGCCGTCGGCCAAGTCGCGCGGCGTGCCGTTGACCTGTGCTTTCACGGGCTTCCTCCCTGGAGCAGCTCGACGACGCGGCGAGCGGTGTGCGGGGCGAGCAGGAGTCCGTTGCGGTGGTGGCCGGTCGCGGCGATGACGCCGGGTTCGAGCCTGCGCACGACGGGAACGTTGTCGGGGCTGCCCGCGCGGAACCCCACGGCGGCCTCGGTCAGCGCGTACTCGGTGATGCCCGGCAGCACGGTTTCCGCGTCCCGCAACAGGTCCCGCACGCCCGCGACCGACACGTCGGTGTCGAACCCGGCCTCGTACTGGGTCGCGCCGACGACCAGGCCGTCGTCCCGGGGAACCAGGTACACGGGCCGGCCCGAGACGAGCGCCCGGATGGTGTGCCGCGGCGGTGGCAGGGCTCCAGGCCGGTGGCTGAGCCTCAGGATCTCGCCCTTCACCGGCCGGATCACGTCCTTCAGCGCGGGGTGCAGCTCCCCGCTCCACGCCCCGGCGGCGATCACCGTGACGCGTCCCTCCACATCGGACACCACACCGACGTCCAGACAAGCCTTCCGCAGCGAGGAAAGCAGCAGCCGGTTGTCCACCGCGAGATCACCGGAGGCGTAGACGCCACCGCGCACCGCCGGTCCGAGCGAGGGTTCGAGAGCGCGGATCTGCCGCGACGTCAGCACTTCCCCCGAGTGCCGCAGATCCGCCAGGTCACCGGGCTGGGTCCCGACGGCCAGCGTCCCGGCGGTGAACAGCGGCACGCCGATCGAGGCGGCGAACGCGGGCCACATCGCGAGGGCCTCGACCCCCTGTGCCACCACGTCTTCCTCGCCGGGCCAGGCCTCCGTCGCCGGCGCGAGCATGCCGCCCGCGACCCGTGAACCCGCGTGCGGCGACCCCACGTCGCGCACGGACACCGAGAACCCGGCCCGCGCCGCGGCGAGCGCGACGGACAGGCCGATGACACCGCCACCGAGGACGGCCACTTCCACGCTGCTCAAGGCATTCACGCTCCCTGCGCCGGCATGACCCGGATCAGGTTCGACGGTCGGAGCGAACCACGCTCCCTCTCAGCCCGGTCTTCTCCAGGCTCCCGTGCGGACCAAGGCCAACATAACGGTTAACGTGCGTGCGTGCCAGGACTCGACGGAAACCTGATCAGGCAACGACTCGCCGACGCGACCCTCTACCTCTGCACACCGGACCGGCCCGACCTGGCCGAGTTCGCGGACGCGGCCCTCGCGGGCGGCGTCGACATCATCCAGCTGCGGGACAAGTCGTTGGAGGCCAAGCGGGAGATCGCGGCGATCGAGGTCCTCGCCGAGGCCACCGGACGCCACGGCAAGCTCCTCGCCGTCAACGACCGCGCCGACATCGCGCACGCCGTCGACGCCGACGTGCTGCACCTCGGCCAGGACGACCTGCCCGTCCCGCTCGCCAGGAGGATCGTCGGCGACGACGTGGTGATCGGCCGCTCCACCCACGACGTCGGCCAGATGCGGGCCGCGGCGGAAGAACCCGGCGTCGACTACTTCTGCACGGGCCCGTGCTGGCCGACCCCGACCAAGCCGGGCCGTCCCGCGCCGGGACTCGACCTCGTCCGGGCCACGAAGTCCGCACGGCCGTGGTTCGCGATCGGAGGCATCGACCTCGCGAACCTCCACGAGGTCAAGGAAGCCGGCGCCACCCGCGTGGTCGTCGTCCGGGCCATCACCGACGCCGAGGACCCCCGCGAGGCGGCCAGGTCGTTCAAAGTTGAACTTAGTCGTTGAAATTTGAACTAAACGGCGTACGCTCGGAGACGTGAGCGCACCAGTTCTGTACCTGAGCCACGGGGCACCCCCGCTGGCCGATGACGAGACGTGGACCAGAGAGCTCAGGGACTGGTCCGCTTCCCTCCCGCGCCCGGAGGCCGTGCTCATGGTCTCCGCGCACTGGGAGGAGGCGCCGACGACCATCGGCGCGACCACCACCGTGCCGCTGGTCTACGACTTCTGGGGCTTCCCGCAGCGCTACTACCAGGTCACCTACGCCGCACCCGGCGCGCCGGAACTGGCCGACGACGTGCGCAAGCTCCTCGGCGGACACGTCGAGCAGGACGAGGCGCGCGGTCTCGACCACGGCGCCTACGTGCCGTTGAAGGAGATGTTCCCGGACGAGGACGTGCCGGTGCTCCAGATGTCGCTGCCCACGCTCGACCCGCGGGAGCTGCACGAGGTCGGTCGCAAGCTCGCGCCGTTGCGGGACAAGAACGTCCTGATCGTCGGCAGCGGCTTCATGACGCACAACCTCAGCTGCGTGAACTTCCCGGCCGGACCGGACTACGAGCCGCCGTCGTGGTCGAGGGAGTTCGACGACTGGGCGCACCAGCAGCTGGCGAACGGCGACGTCGACGCGTTGCTCGACTTCCAGCGGAAGGCACCCGCAGCCGGGATCGCCCACCCGCGGACTGAGCACTTCGCCCCGCTGTTCGTGGCGCTGGGCGCCGCGAGCGACGAGAAGGCCCGGACCGGCGTCGACGGCTTCTGGTACGGCCTGTCGAAGCGGTCGGTGCAGTTCAGCTAGCGAGGTCGGCCGGCCGCACCTTCGAGGAACAGGGTGGCGAACCGGCGCGCGGCGGCCGGCGTCGCCACCCGCACGCCGCTGCTCGCCATCAGCAGGAGCACCAGGTCGTCGACCGTGAAGTCCGCGCGCAGCCGGCCCGTCGCCTTGGCCCTGCGCACCAGCTCCGCGAGCTGCCGGAACGCCGTGGAGCGAACCGCCGCGAAGTCGATCGCCGCGGGGAACGCGGTCAGGAACGCCGCCGCGAACCCCCGGTTCAGCACGTGGACGACGCAGACCTCCTCCACGGTGTGGCGGAACCCCTCCCACGCGTCGGCGTGCTCCAGCCCTGCGCCGACCGCGGCCGCGCACGCCGCCATCTGCTCCGAGAACACCTCCACCACCAACGCCTCCTTGGTGGGGAACCGCCGGTAGAGCGTGGCCGGACCGACTTCCGCGCGGCGCGCGATCTCCCGCATCGACACGTCCAGCCCGTCCGCGGCGAACGCCGCGCGCGCGACCTCCAGGATCCGGTCGCGGTTGTCCCTCGCGTCCGACCGCAGGTTCTGAGTCACTTCCGCCGTCACCGTCTCAGTTTGCGCTAAGCGGACGCCCTGTTCCACTACGTTCGCCGCCATGCGAGCACTCCGGTACACCGACTTCGGCCCTGCTGACCTGCTGGAAGTCGGCGAGGTGGCCGAACCCCACCCCGGCGCGGGCCAGATCCGCATCGCCGTCCGCGCGTCGGGCGTCACCCCCGCCGACACCGCGCTGCGGTCGGGCCGGCTCGGGCACCGCGTCCCGCTCCCCCACGTGCCGGGCGTGGACGCGGCGGGCGTCGTCGACGAGATCGGCGAGGGGGTGACCGGCGTCCGACCGGGAGACGAGGTCTTCGGCATCGTCGACCTGCGGCAGCTCGGCGGCGCCAACGCCGACCACGCCGTGCTGGCCGCGTGGGCGCCGAAACCGGCCGCCCTGAGCTGGGAACAGGCGGGTGGTGCCGCGGCGAACGCGGAAACCGCCACCAGGGCGTTGGACCTCCTCCAAGTCGGCGAGGGCACGACGTTGCTCATCGCCGGGGCAGCGGGCGGCGTCGGCACGCTCGCGATCCAGCTGGCCGTCGCGCGCGGCGCTCAGGTGATCGGCACCGCGGGTCCGGCGACGCAGGACTTCGTGGCTGGTCTGGGTGCCACCCCGGTCGTCTACGGCGAAGGCCTGGCGGAGCGGACCGGGAAGGTGGACGCGGCCCTGCACTGCGCGGGCGCGGTCGCGGACCTGGTGCCGATCGCGGGCCGGGTGCTGACGATCGCGGACATGTCGCCGCCGGAAGGCGTCCAGGCGTCGTTCATGGCGGACCCCACCACGTTCCGGCAGGCCCTGCACGGACTCACCGACGCCGCGGAGCTCGCCGGGAAGGGGCTCTTCACCGTGCCGCTCGCCGGAGTCTTCCCGCTGGAGGAAGGCCCGGCGGCGCACAGGCTGAGCGAAACCGGCCACGCCCACGGCAAGATCGTCCTGGTGAACTGAGAACGCCGCGGCACCCGGAGGTGCCGCGGCGCTTCACGAGCTGGAGGACTAGCCGCGCGTCAGGGTGAGGCCGTAGCGCGACAGGATCGGGTTGACCGGCTGGAAGTAGGTCGTGCCGCCGGAAGAGCAGTTGCCCGAACCACCGGACGTGACGCCCTGGGCCTGGCTGTAGTTCGAGCCCGCGACCCACGAACCACCCGAGTCACCGGGCTCCGCGCAGGCGTTCGTGCGGGTGAGACCGCGCACGGTGCCCTGCGAGTAGCTCACCGACTGGTTCTTGGCCTGGACGGTGCCGCAGCGCCAGCCCGTGGTGGAGCCGGACCGGCAGATCGCCGCGCCGACGGCCGCCTCGCTGGAACCCGTGATCGTCACGTTCGAGCCGTTGTAGCGGTTGACCCACGGACGCGGGGTCCAGTTGGAGTTCGTGCGCACCCAGGAGTAGTCGTTGCCCGGGAACGTCGAGCCCGCGAAGGAGCCGGCCGAGACGCGGTTGAAGCCCTGGACGGCCGTGCCGGTGGTGCCGCAGTGGCCCGCCGTGACGAAACCGCCGGTCACGGAGAAGCCGAGGGAGCAGCGTCCGCCGCCCATGTAGATGGCGTCACCACCACGCAGGTCGTACAGCGTCCGCGGGTTCTCGGTGACCTCTTCGACCGTCACGGTCGAACCGATCGACTTCGCGGTGGCGATGAACTTGTCCGCCGCGGCGTCACGGGTGTTCTTGTTGACCTCGACCACGACGGAGTTCGACTTCTCGTCGACCCGCCAGCTCGTGATCGCCGCGGGGGCGCTCATGAGGTCGAGGACCGACTTCGTCCCGTTCAGCTTGCTCAGCGAGTTCGACACGACCTTCGTGTCCGCGCCGGTCACGGAGAGTCCCGGCTTGGTCACGGCGACGGTCAGTCTGCCGCTCGCCTGGTCGATCCACGCTCCGCCGAACGCGTCGCCCAGAGAGGCCTTCGCCTGCTCCGCGGCTTCGCCCGCTTTCTGGTCAGAGGCCAACCGGACGCGTGCCTGGTCAGCGTTCAGGCCCAAATCGCGTTGCATCGCTTGGAGCAATTCGGCCGGGTAGCTCTCCGTGTCGGAACCGGTTGGGGCGACTGGTGCGGCAGGCGCGCCAAACGCCGGTACGCTGAGAGCAGTCACGACTCCGGTGGCGAGCAACACGGCACCGGTTACACGGGCCGCACTCGTGCGGTTCATCAAGACGTCTCCCTCACTTTCGGGTGCAGGGGAACCCGAGAGATCGGTTGCAGGGACCTTCTCTCGGGGGCTCTAGGGGGACGGGTGGTGGGGCGGCGGCAGGGGTCGCCCCACCCCTCCCAATCCCGTCCTCGGTGGTGCCGATCCGAGGGCGCCGCGCTCAAGTGGTGCTTCCACGAGCCTCATCGCGCCCTCCCTCTGTCTCTTTTGGGGCCTAAAACTTCGCCCGTTCGAGTGACGTTTCCGAACTTCCGGCTATGACGCCCGGACCCGTTCGTGGACGAAGTGTGTCACAGCTCACGACAGATCAACTCCGTTGCGTAGCAATTGACAGTTAACTGTCGCTCAACGTAGTGAAGTGATCACCGAATGGGATCGGAAGTAGACGAAGGCGCCGGACTGCCGCTCGGCTGTTCGGAAGTCGTCGTCGAAGAGGGCGGCGCGGTCGTCGTGGTGCTCTCGGCGGGCGACTGACCGGACGTGCTCGGCGGGACCGTGACGGTACGGGTCTCGATCTTGGTCGTCTCGGTGCGCGTCTCGGTCTCGGTGTGGGTGCTCGTGGTGGGTCCGCCGGGGTCGGCGGTGACCGGTTCGCCGCTCACGAGCCGGACGCTCGTCGCGGCGAGGACGGTCACCACGAAGACGAGCAGAGCGCCCACAGCGATTATCTGCCAACGCTTTTCACGTTCCATCGACCGTTGGTAGAACACGGCGCCGACCGTGGTCACCACACTCGCGAGGATGGCACCGACGATGGTGCCGACGAGGTTGAGGCGAAGGCTCAGCACGGCCGCGGTGACGGCGGCGAGCACACTCGCGACGAGCTTGACGGGGGTGATCTTCTCCTTCTCAGCCATGACACACGTAGGACGTTGGGCACAGTTCACGGGTTGTGGCCTGGTGACGTGCATCATCGACGACATGCGCCTGGTGACTCTCGAAGACGTCCAAGCGGCTGCCGCCGCGATCGCCCCGCATGTCGTCCGCACACCGCTGCTGACGTTCGACTCCGGCCTGACGATCAAGGCGGAGAACCTCCAGCCGATCGGCGCCTTCAAGCAGCGCGGTGCCGTGAACGCGTTGCAGCGCATACCTTCCGAGGACCGCTCCCGCGGTGTCGTGGCGTACTCGAGTGGTAACCACGCGCAAGCGGTCGCCTTCGCCGCCAAGACGCTCGGCATCCCCGCGGCGATCGTCGTGCCGGAGAACACGCCGCAGCTGAAGATCGACGCGACGCGCGCGCACGGCGCCGAGGTGTTCGTCGTCGGCATCACCGAACGGGAGTCGCGCGCCGCGGAGCTGGTGGAGGAGCGCGGTGCCACGCTCATCCCGCCGTTCGACCACCCGGACGTCATCGCCGGCCAGGGCACCGTCGGCCTGGAGATCGTCGAGGACTTCCCCGACGTGGCAACGGTTCTGGTGCCGGTGAGCGGCGGCGGCCTGATCTCGGGCGTCGCGACGGCCATCAAGGCGTTGCGCCCCAACGTCCGCGTCGTCGGCGTCGAACCGGAGCTGGCGGGTGACGCCACCGCGTCGTTCGCCGCCGGTGAGCTGGTGCGCTGGGACGCCCACGACCGCGCCCGCACGTCCGCCGACGGCCTGCGCGCCGAGCCCTCGGACCTGACGTGGGCGCACATCCGCGAGTACGTCGACGACTTCGTCACCGTCTCCGAGGACGAGATCCGCGACGCGGTGAAGCAGATCGCCCGCCGCACGCGCGTCGTCGCCGAACCGAGCGGCGCCGTCCCCGTCGCCGCCTACCTGAACCGCGATCTGATGGGCGGACCGACCGTCGCGGTGGTGTCCGGCGGCAACATCGAGCCGGCACTGCTCGCGTCGATCCTCGGATGATCACGTTGTCAGAAGTCCGCTCGGCGGCGGCGGTGATCGCACCCCACGTGGTGCGCACACCGCTGCTGCCGTTCGGTCCTGGATGGATCAAGCCCGAGAACCTCCAGCCGGTCGGCGCTTTCAAGCTGCGCGGTGCGCTGAACGCGTTGGCGCGGCTGACGAACAGCGCGAACGGCGTGGTCGCGTACTCGAGCGGCAACCACGCCCAAGCCGTGGCGTACGCGGCCCGGCTGCACGGCGTTCCCGCCGCGATCGTGATGCCGGACAACACCCCGGCGGTGAAGATCGAGGCCACGAGGGCACTGGGAGCCGAGGTCTTCATCGTCGGCATCACCGAACGCGTCGAACGGGCGGAAGCGCTGGTCGCCGAACGGGACGCGGTGCTGATCCCGCCGTTCGACCACCCGGACGTCATCGCCGGTCAGGGCACGATCGGCCTGGAGATCGTGGAGGACCTGCCGGACGTCGACACCATCGTGGTGCCGATGTCGGGCGGCGGCCTGATCTCCGGCGTCGCCACGGCGGTCAAGTCGCTGCGCCCGGACGTCCGAGTAATCGGCGCGGAACCCGCACTGGCCGCGGACATCGCGGAATCGCTCGAAACGGGCGAACTGGTGCGCTGGGACCCGTTGCGGCGCGCCGAGACGGCCGCTGACGCGCTGAGGGACGAGCCGTCGGCGCTCACCTGGGCGCACATCGCGAAGTACGTGGACGACGTCGTCACGGTGTCGGAGGACGAGATCTTCGAGGCCGTGGGCGCGCTCGCCCGCCGGGCGCGGCTGGTCGCCGAGCCGAGCGGGGCCGTCGCGGTGGCGGCGCAGGCCAAGCTCGGGACCGGCGTCGCCGTCGTCAGCGGCGGCAACGTCGACCCCGCCCTACTGGCGCGCCTTCTCGCCTGACCTGATGTGCGTCGGAGGCCCCTCGACGCCGCAGTGCAGGCACTCGCCGGGGTGCGGCGCCTCGTCCTGCTCGGGCGCGGCGGCCAGCACGCGGTTGTCCACGCCGAACGCCAGCAGGCCGCCGACGATCGCCGCGACCGCGCACAGCACGAGGGCCATCTGCCAGCCCGCGGTCATGACCGACGGGTTCGCGTAGTCGTCGCCGACCAGGCCCACCGCGGCGGGCAGCACGGCCGTGGCCAGCAGGCTTCCGGTGCGGGCCACGGCGTTGTTCACGCCGGACGCGACCCCGGCGTGGTGGTCGGGCGCCGACGCCAGCACGGTCGCGGTCACCGGGGCGACCACGGCGGCCAGGCCGACGGCGAACACCAGGACGCCGGGCAGCACGCCGGTGAGGTACGAGCTGCCGGGAACGGTGTTGCGCAGCAACAACATCCCCAACCCGATGAAGATCGGCCCGGCGACCAGCTGCACCCGCGGGCCGTAGCGCTGCGCGAGGCGGCCCGACGTCGAGGACGCCAGCAGCATCACGATCGTCAGCGGCACGCTGGCCAGGCCGGACGCCGTCGGCGAGTACCCGAGCGAGATCTGGAGCTGCAACACCAGCAGCACCATCACGCCGCCCAGTGCCGCGTACACCAGGAACGTCAGGACGTTGGCGAGCAGGAAAGTCCGGTTCGCGAAGAGCCGCGGCGGGACGAGCGGTTCGGCGGACCGCCGCTGCACCAGCCCGAACGCGATCATCGCGACCACGCCCGCGACCGCGAACACGGACGACTGCTCGACCAGCCCACCCGTCAGCAGCGCGAGCCCCAACGCTCCCACCAGCGCGGACAGGTAGTTCGGGTGCCCGGCCTCGTCGTCCTTCGACTCCGGCACGAACCGCAGCGCCAGGAACACGCACGCGGCCGCGACCGGCAGGTTCACCAGGAACGCGAGCCGCCACGACCAGGCCTGCACGAGCAGCCCGCCGACCAGCGGCCCGATCGCCGTCGCCACACCGGACAACCCGGACCAGGCGCCGATCGCGCGGGACCGGTCCTCCCGGTTGAACGACGACTGGAGGATCGCCAGCGCACCCGGTGTCAGCAGCGCCGCACCGACGCCTTGCAGCACACGGGCGGCCACCAGCACCGGGACGTTCCACGCGGCACCGCACAGCAGCGAGGCCAGGCCGAACCAGATCACGCCGGCCACGTAGACCCGGCGGCGCCCGAACCGGTCGCCGAGCGACCCCGCGATCAGGATCAGCGAGGCCAGCGCGAGCAGGTACCCGTTGAGGATCCACTGCAGGTCGGTGACCGACGCGCTGAACTCCGCCCCGATCCGGGGCAGCGCGACGTTGACGATCGTGCCGTCGAGCATCGCCATGCCCGAGCCGAGGATCGTCGTGGCCAGCACCGCGCGGGCGCGCGGTGTGCCCCAGGCGATCAAAGCGGCCGGTTCAGCGTGGCGACGAACTTGTAGCGGTCACCTCGGTACACCGAGCGCACCCACTCGATCGGGTTGCCCTCGGTGTCGAACGAATGCCGCGACAGCAGCAGCATCGGCAGGCCGATGTCGGCACCGAGCAGCTCCGCCTCCTCCGGCGAGGCGAGCGCGGTCTCGATCGTCTCCTCCGCGTGGCCCATCTCGACGCCGAACCGCTCGGACAGCACCTGGTACAGCGACGCTCCGGGCGCCAGGTACCGGCGCAGGCCGCGGAACCGGCCGAGCGCGAGGTGGGTCGTCTCGATCGCCATCGGCTCGTTGTCGGCCAGGCGCAGGCGGTGCAGTCGCAGCACCTTGGCGCCGGGACGCACGCCGAGGTAGCGGGCGAGCTCCGCCTCAGCCGGCATCTCCGAGGCCTCGATGAGCTTGGACGACGGCACGCGGCCCTGGGCGCGCATGTCCTCTGTGTACGAAGACAGCTGCAACCTCTGGGCGACCTTGGGTTCGGCCGCGAAGGTGCCCTTTCCCTGCACACGGAGCAGGCGGCCTTCCACCGTCAGCTCGGCAAGCGCCTGGCGAACGGTCGTCCTGGAGACGTCGAACTCCGCCGCGAGCGACCGTTCCGTGGGGATCGGCGACCCCGGTGGCAGCGCCCTGAGCAGGTCGAGCAGGTGCCGCTTGAGACCCCAGTACTTGGGTTCGCGTTGCGCACGCGTCCTGGCGTCCACGCCCGTCGCAGGCGTCGTCTCCAGCATGGCCCCTCCTCGCACTCCAAGTCACGCCACACAAGGATGCCTTGTCCACGCCGGTTCGCGCGTGCGAACCCCCGCCAATCGACACAATAAAGGTCCGAGGACTCCGCAACGCTTTGGCAACGCGCTTGACAGGACCGGTGACGCAGCACACGCTGTTCCGCATTGGTCTACACCACTTGGACGTTCCGGCGAGGGCCGGGCTTGGTGAAAGGGCGCGACTGTGAAGGGCTGGAAAGGACTCGCTGCTGGTGCCGCCGCACTGGCAGTGGCCGTGTCCGGATGTGGCACGAGCACGAACAGCGGTAGCAGCACGGAGACCAAAGAGATCACCGTGTGGCTCATGGACGGCTCCGCGCCGACGACCCTGACCGACGCCTTGAACAAGGAGTTCGAGAGCGCGAACGGCATCAAGGTCAAGTACGAGGTCCAGAAGTGGACCGGCATCCAGGAGAAGCTGACCACGGCACTGGCCAGCAGCACGCCCCCGGACGTGATCGAGCTCGGCAACACCCAGACCGCGAGCTTCGCGGACCAGGGCACCCTGGCCGACCTCACGGCGGACAACGGGCAGTTCAACGGCGGTGAGTGGCTCGGCGGCCTCAAGGACTCGCTGACGCTCAACGGCAAGCAGTACGGTGTGCCGTTCTACGCGGCGAACCGCACGGTCATCTACCGCACCGACCTGCTCCAGGCAGCGGGTGTCGCGCAGCCGCCGACCTCGCGCGCCGAGTGGCTCGACGCGATCAACAAGCTCAAGGCCGCCAACGCGTCCAACCCGGACTTCCAGGCCCTGTACCTGCCTGGTCAGTCCTGGTACTTCCTGCTCTCGCTGATCTGGGACGAGGGCGGCGACATCGCCAAGCAGGACGGCGGCAAGTGGACCGGCACGCTCGACACCCCGCAGGCGAAGGCGGGCTTCGAGGCCTACAAGGCGCTCTACGACGCGTCGGCCGCCAAGAAGGTCCCGGCTGACATCGACGAGGCGAAGCCCCAGCAGATGGAGGTCTTCGGCACGGGCAACGTCGGCATGATGGTCGGTCTCCCGTGGGAGCTCGCCGGTGCCGTCAAGGCCAAGCCGGAGCTGAAGGACAAGACCTCGGCGTTCCCGATCCCGTCGAAGAAGGCCGGCTCCGCCGCGCCTGTCTTCCTCGGTGGCTCGAACCTCGCGATCCCGGCCTCCAGCAAGAACGCGGACGCCGCCAAGAAGTACCTGGCGCTGCTGTCGTCCAAGAAGTACCAGGACCAGCTCGCCGAGGGTGGTGCCGTCCCCGGTACCTCGAAGGACACCGCGAAGCTCGCCAGCAACGCGATCGGCAAGGCCATGGCGGACTCGTCCCCCAACGGCAAGGTCACCCCGGTGACGCCGAAGTGGGCGGCCGTCGAGGCGGGCCAGAACCCGCTGAAGGACGCGCTCACCGCGTACCTGACCGGCGCGAAGACGCTGGACCAGGCGACGAAGGACGCGAGCGACGCCGTCACCAAGGCGATGGCCTAGCCACGCCGATATGACGGCCGTCAAGACGACCGAAGCGGCAGCGCCGGCGGGGAACCTCCCCCCGGCGCTGCCGCCTGCCGTGAAGGGTGGCGCACCGAAGCGCCGCCGGGGCAGCACCTTCGACAGGTTGCTGCCCTACCTGCTGCTGGCACCCGCCCTCATCGCGATCCTCTGGCTGATCGGCTGGCCGGTCGTCTCCGTCTTCGTGACGAGCTTCCGCCAGCTGAACCTCGGCGAGCTGGTGCGCGGTGAGGTCGTGTGGACCGGCTTCGACAACTACGCGACCGTGCTCCAGGACGAGCGGTTCTGGACCGTCTCGCTGCGGACCGTCGTGTTCACCGTCGCCGTCGTCGGCGCCTCGGTGGGCATGGGTCTCGGGATCGCACTGCTGATGCGCGTGCTCACCCCGTGGGTGCGGATCGCGTTGCAGATCGCGATGCTGTGCGCGTGGGCGATGCCGATCCTGGCGTCCACCACGGTGTACCAGTGGATGTTCGACCAGAACTACGGCATCTTGAACAAGACGCTGGTGCAGCTGGGTTTCGACTCCTTCGCCGGCTACTCGTGGTTCTCCTCCGGCACCTCGACGCTGTCCGTCGTCGGCGTGCTGATCGTGTGGCAGGCGATCCCCTTCCTCGCCTTCTCGCTCTACGCAGGCCTCGTCGGCATCCCCCGCGACCTCTACGAGGCGGCGGGCATCGACGGTGCGACGGGCTGGCAGACGTTCCGCGCCGTCACGTGGCCGGAGATCAAGTCGCTGCTGATGATGGTGACGTTCCTGTCGACGCTGTGGGACTTCAAGGTCTTCGCCCAGATCTGGGTGTTCCGCGAGGGCGGTCCCAGCGGTGAGAGCACGACCCTGCCGGTGCTGCAGTACCTGGAGGGCATCGCGAAGAGCCACTTCGGCGTCGCGGCCGCGATCTCCGTGCTGATGATGGTGATCCTCGGCCTGATCACGTTCCAGTACCTGCGCAAGCTCCTGCAGACCGAGGAGGGGAAGATCTGATGCTCAAGAAGTCCGCGGCCAACGTCGTCGGTCTCGCACTGGCGCTGTTCTTCCTCTTCCCGACGTACTGGATGATCACGTCGGCGCTCAAGCCCAAGGGCACGACGATCACGTCGGACTACGACCTGATCCCGTTCTCGGTGACGCTCTCGAACTTCGCCACGGCGTGGACGAAGCCGGGCTTCCTGTCGTCGCTGGGCAACAGCCTGCTCGTGACGCTGACGGCGGTGCTCGCCGCGATCATCGTCGGCATCACCGCCGCGGTGGCCATGTCGCGCTTCCGGTTCCGCGGGCGCAAGGGCTTCGTGCTGCTGATGCTGGTGGCGCAGATGGCGCCGTTCGAGGCGTTGCTCATCCCGATGTTCCTGATGATGCGCGACCTCCAGCTGTACGAACACCTGTCGTCGCTGGTCCTCGTGTACTTCGCGGTGACGCTGCCGTTCTGCGCGTGGACGTTGCGCGGGTTCGTCAACGGCATCCCCCTCGAGCTCGAGGAGGCCGCGATGGTCGACGGCTGCGGGCGGTGGGGCGCCTTCCAGAAGGTCACCCTGCCGCTGCTGGGTCCCGGTCTCGTGGCGACGTCGGTGTTCGCGTTCATCACGGCGTGGAACGAGTTCCTGTTCGCCAAGGTGCTGATCCGCAGCCAGGACAGCGAGACGCTGCCCGTGTGGCTGTCCGGGTTCCAGACCGCGTTCGGCACCGACTGGGGCGGCGCGATGGCGGCGTCGGTCCTGTTCACCGTGCCGGCACTGGTGTTCTTCCTGATCGTGCAGCGCAAGATGGTCGCCGGTGTCACCGCCGGTGCAGTGAAGGGATGACGCGTGGATCAGTTGGCCGCAGCCGTTCTGCTTCCCGGTTTCCACGGAACGACCGCCCCCGACTGGTTGCTGCGGCGCGTCGCTGACGGCCTCGGCGGCGTTGTGCTCTTCGGGCGCAACGTCGTCGACGACGCCCAGGTGACCGCGCTGTCGCGCGAACTGCGTTCGGCGCGCCCGGACGTGGTGATCGGCATCGACGAGGAGGGCGGCGACGTCACGCGTCTCGACGCGGGCCGCGGCTCCGAGGTGCCGGGCAACCACGCCCTGGGCGCGGTGGACGACCTCGACCTGACCCGCTCGGTCGCCGCGTCCATCGGCTCGCGGCTGGCCAAGTGCGGGGTCTCGCTCAACCTGGCGCCGTCCGCCGACCTCGTGCTGACGCTGGACGACCCGATCATCGGCGTCCGCGCGTTCGGCTCCGACCCGGTCAGGGCCGCGCGGCACGTCGCCGCGTGGGTCGAGGGTCTGCAGGCGGTGGGCGTCGCCGCGTGCGCCAAACACTTCCCCGGCCACGGTGCGTCCACAGAGGACTCCCACGAGCAGCTCCCGGTGCTCCCCCGCACCGAGGAACAGCTCCGCGCCGTCGAGCTCGTGCCGTTCCGCGCGGCCGTGCAGGCAGGCGTCCGCTCGATCATGACCGGCCACCTCGTGGTCCCCGAGTGGGGTCCGCAGCCGGTGACGTTGAACGAGCACGCCATCGGCCTGCTGCGCACCGAACTGGGCTTCACCGGCGCGGTGATCACCGACGGCCTGGACATGAAGGCGGTCGGCGGCGACCTGGCCCACGGCGCCGTCCGCGCGCTGGCGGCGGGCGTGGACGCGTTGTGCCTGGGTGGCATCGCCCTGGGCGACGACGACCTGCAGTGGCTGATCGACTCGATCGTCGCCGCGGTGAAGTCCGGCGAGCTGTCCGAGGAACGCCTCACCCAGGCGGCCACCCGCTCGCTCGCACTGGGCCTGCCCCCGTCGACCGTGGACGCCCACGACGCTGAGATCGGTCTCACGGCCGCTCGACGCGCTGTTGAAGTGCGCGGCCGGGTTAGTGTCGGGAGCGACCCGGTGGTGGTCGACCTCGTCGTCGACCCGTCCATCGCGGTGGGCGACGTCCCGTGGGGCCTGGGCCCCTACCTGGCCGAGGTGCTCCCCGGCACCGAGGTGATCGCGGCACGTGACATCACGGCCGACGAAGTTGCGAAGACCGCCGGCGGCCGCACGATTGTCGTGGTGACCCGCGACGCGCACCGCCACCAGGCCGCTCGACAACTGGTAACAAACTTAACTAATCTGGGGTTCGAGGTGGTGCACGTCGAGACCGGCGTGCCGGGCCCGGACCTGGGCAGCGTCGCCCGCATCGACACCCACGGCGGTTCTCGGGTGAGCCTCCGAGCCGCGGCCGAGCTGATCCTGAAAGGCACGACATGACCACGCCCCAGCCAGGCAGGCACATGGCGGCGGAGATCGCCGCACAGCCGGAGATCTTCTCGTCCCTGTACGCCTCGCGCGCGGCCATCGCCGAGGTGGCCGCGGTGATCCGCGAACGCGCCCCGCGCTTCGTGCTCTTCGCGGCCCGCGGCTCCAGCGACCACGCCGCCATCTACGCGAAGTACCTGACCGAGGTCCTGCTGGAGCTCCCCGCGGGCCTGGTCTCGGCCTCGACCACCACGTTGTACGGCGCCGAGCCCGACCTGCGCGACGTCCTGCTGGTGACGGTCTCGCAGTCCGGCGGCTCGCCCGACCTGCTGGAGGTCACCGCCTCCTACCGCAGGCGCGGCGCCCTGACCGTGGCCGTCACCAACACCGCCGGCTCCCCCCTGAACGCGGCCGCCGAGCTCTCGGTGGACGTCTCGGCGGGCGTGGAGCACGCGGTGGCCGCCACCAAGACCTACTCGGCCACGCTGCTGGCGCTGTACCTGCTGATCGACGCCGTCCGCGGCGGCAACGGCGAGGCGGCCGCGTCCCTGGGCGAGCTGGCCCAGGTGACCCTGGACGCGTCGGCCCCGACGGTGGAGGAGGCCGTGCGCCGCTACCGGTTCGTGGACCGCGTCCTCACCACCGGCCGCGGCTACTCCTACGCCACGGCCCTGGAAGCGTCCCTGAAGCTGGCGGAGACCTCCTACCTGGCGGCCCGCGCGTACAGCGGCGCGGACCTGCTGCACGGCCCGGTCGCGGCCGTCGACGGCGAGACGGCCGTCCTGGCGATCACGTCCCTGGGCAAGGGCGGCGACTCGCTGCGCGACGCTCTCGACGTGGTGCACCAGCGCGGCGCGGACGTCGTGGCGGTCGGCTCGGCGTCGGAGAAGGTCGGGGCGACCCTGGCCGTCACGATCCCGGAGACGGCCGAGGAGGTGGCGCCGGTGCTGGAGATCCTTCCGGTGCAACGCCTCGCGTACGGCCTGGCACTGGCCCGCGGCGGCGACCCGGACAGCCCGCGGGGCCTGAACAAGGTCACCCGCACCCTGTAGGTCCTCAACGCGAAAGGGCCCGCCCGGAACACCTCCGGGCGGGCCCTTCGTCCGTGCTCAGCCGAACACCGCGGCGATGAGCTTCTGCACCGCCTCCTGGTACACCGCGGCCAGCGACAGGTCCGCGTCGTCGACGTAGTTCAGCGCGGCGGTCAGCGTCTTGCCGCCGTCGGCCGTGGTGTACATCAGCGCGGCGTGGCCGAAGGCGCCACCGTTGTGCGTGACCAGCTTGCCGCTGCCCGAGTCCTGCACGAACACGCCCAGGCCGTAGCCGACCTTCGGGTGCACGTCGAGCATCTCCACCAGCAACGGCGCCGGCAGGAGCTCACCGCGGACCAGCGCGGTGATGAACGTGCTCAGGTCCCGGGTCGTCGAGATCATGTCCCCGCCGCTGGAGATCCACGACGGGTCGAGTCGGGTGACGTCGACCGTCCTCTCCTCGCCGGCGTCGTCGTAGCGGTAGTACGCGTGGGCGTGCGGCTCGTCGATCTCCGGCCCGGCCGGTACCGAGGTGCCGGTCAGTCCGAGCGGTCCGACGACCAGCCGGTCCACCTCCTCGGCGAGGGATCGGCCCGTGACGGCCTCGACCAGCAGCCGGGCCACGACGTAGTTGGTGTTGGAGTAGCTCCAATCCGTGCCCGGCTCGAACCGCGCTGGCTTGCCCAGCGCGAACCGGACGAGGTCCTCCGGCCGGCGGAAGTCGAACCGGCTGTCCACCCACGCCTTGCCCTGCCAGGGGATGCCCGGCGCGACGGTGCCGTCCTCGTAGTACTCGCCGGTGTGGTTGAACAGGCCGCTGGTGTGCTGCAACAGCATCCGCACCGTGATCCGGCCGTCGAACCCGTACTCGGGCAGGTGGCGCGCCACCGGGTCGTCCAGGGAGATCCTGCCCTCCGCGACGAGCTCGAGGACCACGACCGCGACGAACGTCTTGGTGTTGCTGCCGACGCGGACGTGCCCGTTCGGCGGTGGTTCCGCGCTTCCTTCGCGCTCGCTCAGGCCGGCCAGGAAGACCTGGTCACCCCGTTCGTCGCGGACGCGGATCTCCACACCGGTGACCCCGGCGTCGACGATCCCCTGGGCGATCGACTGCAGCTGCTCGGTCATGTTCGTGATCCCTTCTGGTTGGTTGGTCAGAGGCCGCGGGCGGTGATGTCGCCGTAGGCGGTCGTGGCGTGGATGTGCAGTGCGGTCGTGCCGTCGTTCTTGAGGGAGTTGTGGACCCGGCCGTAGGTGGTGCCGGCGTCGAGGGAGGCGGACAGCGCGGTGGCGACGGTGATGTCGCCCTTCTGCGTGCTGATCTCGGCGGAGCCGGTGAGGCGGCCGACGGTGACGTCACCGGCCTGGGTGCTGACCTTCAGCCCGGCGACCTCGTCGATCTTGACGTCGCTCTGCGCGGCCTCGAAGGCGACGTCGCCGAGCCGGCCGACACCGCGGAGCTCGACGGCGGCGGCCTTGGCCTCCACGCGGGAACCCGCGGGCAGCTGGACGGTGATCTCGACGGCCCCGGACGGGCCGAGCGACCTGCCGGCGTCCCCGGTGATCCGCAGGACGCCGTCGGCGAACTCGACGCGGGTCTTCTCGGCGGCCTCGACGTCGCGCCTCTTGGCGGCGTCGGCGGGGCGGACGTCGACGGCGGTGTCGTCGCGGTCGGCGGCGATGAGCTGGACGCGCCCGGCGGGGACGTCGAGGACGGTGGCGATCGGGGCGGGGGTGGCGAAGTTCTGCATCTCGGGCTCCTGCGGCTCGTTGTTTCTGACATCGCAAACGCTACGTTGCGTTCGCAGATGACAGCAACCATGTCCATTGCTCACAGGATGCATCTTTGCAGTTCAAGACGTACTTATTGTTGCAATCAGCTCTATTTTCAACGCAACGATCATCCTCGCGTTCATTGCAATGAACTGATTTTGAACGCTACGGACATGCCGAAGGGCGCCTTCCCCGTGCGACGGGGGAAGACGCCCTTCGGTTCGTTCGTCCCTACTGGCCCGCGGTCGCGTACCCGGCGGCGACCGGCGCCACGGGCACCTCGGCGTCGAACACCACCCGGCCGTCGACCCAGACCTTCTTCGGCCGCAGCTCGTCGTCCCACCAGACGAGGTCTGCGACGGCACCCGGTGCGAGCCGGCCGAGACCGGACTCCCCGATCACCTCGGCCGGCACGATCGTCGCCGCGGCCAGAGCGTCCGCGACGGGCACCCCGACCGAGACGATGTTCCGCACGGCGCGGTCGAGGGTCAGAGCCGACCCCGCGATCGTGCCTTCCGGCGACCGCGGCACACCATCCTCGGTGAGCAGCACGTCCGCACCACCGAGGTGGTAGCGGCCGGGCGGCATCCCCGCGGCGGCGACCGCGTCCGTGACCAGCGCGACCCGCGCCCCGGCCGCGTTGAACACCAGCCTGCACACGTCCGGCCCGACGTGCGCGAGGTCGGCGATCAGGCCGAGCGTGAACCTCTCGTCGACCAGCGCCACCCCGGGCACACCGGGTTCCCGGTGACCGAGCGGACGCTGGGCGTTGAACAGGTGCGTCACCATGCGGGCGCCGGCGTCGGCGGCCTCACGGGTCTGCTCGCCGGTCGCGTCGGAGTGCCCGACGGCCACCAGCACCCCGGCCTCGACGAGACGGCGGACCGCCTCTAGGCCACCGGGCTGCTCCGGTGCCATCGTCACCATCCGCAGCGCACGGCGGAGCGTGTCGTCCTCCAGCAGCGCCGAGATCTGGGCGGGCCCAGGCTCGACCATGAACGACGGGTCGTGCACTCCGGCCCGTTTCGGCGACAGGAACGGTCCTTCGAGGTGCACTCCGAGCGGCCGGGCCCCGACCCCGTCCGGCAACGCGGCCGAAGCCGAGAGGACGGCACGGGCCTGCCTCAGCACCACGTCGACCGGTGCGGTGATCAACGTGGGCAGGAACCGGGTCACCCCGGTCGACGGCAGGGCTTCGGCGACGGCGCGCATCCCGGCGGCGTCCACCTCGGCGAAGTCGACGCCGACGGCGCCGTTCACCTGGACGTCGACCAAGCCCGGCGTCAGCAGTCCGTCGGACAGGACCTCTGCGCCAGGTGGAGCTTCACCGGTGGTCACCTCGACGATGCGGCCGTCCCTGATCCGCACCGAGGCAGGACCGACGATCGTGCGACCGAGCAAAGCGCGCGGTGCTGCGACAACGGCGTCCAAGATCCCTCCTTGAATGGTCCAGACCATTATGGCGACAACAAGGCCCCTCGTCACCTGTCGTTACCAGATAACCATCTCACAGATCATTCGGTGAATGATGGCCAGAAATGCCGGGTTGGCACGAACGTGACCGACTTTGTCGCATACTGGACACCAGACATCCGAGGTCTACGACGAGTTGAGGGTGCCAGTGGCAGTCACCGACGATGCGATCCTGCGCGTCAAGGAGATGATCGTGTCGGGCGAGCTCAAGCCGGGCGACCGCCTCCCACGAGAGGCTGACCTGGCAGAACGCCTCGGTCTGTCCCGCAACTCCCTGCGCGAGGCCGTCAAGGCGCTGTCGCTCGTCCGGGTCCTGGACGTCCGCCAGGGCGACGGCACGTACGTCTCGTCACTGCGCGCCGACGACCTCCTGGGCGCGTTGTCCTTCGTGCTCGACCTGCACCGCGGCGAGGACTCGGTCTTGGAAGTTCTCCAAGTCCGCCGCATCCTGGAGCCCGCCGCGGCCGCCATGGCCGCCCAAAGGGTGGACGCCGACGAGATCGTGAAGCTCCGAGCCCTCTGCGACGCGGCCGAGTCCGCCAAGTCCGTCGAGGAGCTGGTCGAGCACGACCTGGAGTTCCACCGCGCCATCGCCCAGGCCTCCGGCAACGCCTACCTGGCCCAGCTCCTCGACACCCTGGCCGGCCCCACCGTGCGGGTGAGGATCTGGCGCGGCATCACCCAGTCGAACGCCGTGGACCGCACGGTCGCTGAACACCGCGCCATCGTGGACGCCCTGGCCGCGCACCAGCCGGAGCTCGCGCGCTCGTGGTCCACGGTGCACGTGGCCGGTGTCGAGCAGTGGTTGTCAGACCTGGCCTAGGTCGCCGCGCTTGACGACGCGAGATGCACGCTCGCCCGGACGTGGCAGAAACCGGATGAGGGCAAAAAGAAACCCGGCCCACGAGGGACCGGGCGGATATGCCTGAATGCTAGCACGTCGCCGCGCATGCATGCGTGGATCACCAACCGGGCGGCCGCGTGTAGCGACCTGCGGGGTCGGGCAGCTGGTGGTCTTGGTAGTCGGTCGTTGTCAGTGTGCGCCACCAGTGATGACCCGAGCCCACGCCTGTACCGGCGTTCATCGACAACGCCCCCGCCGTGTAGCCGCTGCCCGGGTTGACCACCCCCACCGGCACCCTCCGCCAGGCGTGCTCGACGGGCAGTTTGAGATCGCTGTCGTTGCTGACGAGCACGACAGCGTCGACTGCCGCGGTCAGCACGTCGACGAGCAGGTGAGAAGCGACGTTGACGTCGGAGCCCTTCTCCTCGAACGTCGCGACCGATGCCATGAACAACGCTCCGGGGACTGGCTGCCCCTGCGCCTGCACCTTGATCGGCCAGTCGGGCTGGACCAGCACGGGACGGCCGCGATTGTTCTCGGTGGCCAGGGGACGCTTGATCACCTTGCTGATGTAGTTGCCGTATTCGATGTGGTCCACACTTCGAGCGGCGAGCAACGCCTTCAGGTAGACGTCCTGGTCCTGCGAACCGGATGCGTTGTGGGCTGAACTGATCCTCGCCGTGCAGTAGACGATCCGATCGATGTGGGCGCCCGGCCAGTTCGCGGACTGCTCACCCAGCAAGGAGTTGGCCAGTGCTCGTACGTCGAGCCAACGCCATCCCGCGGTTCCGCGGCCGCAGTGTTTTCTTCCGCCGTAGTACAGGTTGTAGCCATCCACGTAAACGCCCACACGCATTGGCCGAAGATAGACCGCACTTGCACCGGACCCAAACGAGTGAAGGCACCTACATCTGCCGGAGCTGTTCCAAGACCACCCGAACGGCTGGCTGCCCATCGGCCCGGTTCCGCACAACCGCTGACACAGTGCGGAAAACCTGCTGCTTCAACGGCCGCAAAGCCACCCCGGGCCGACGAGCCACGGAAGGCACCAAAGCCACCCCGAGACCGGCCTCGACCAACCCGCACATCACCCCGAAATCATCGCAATAAGCTTGCGCCCGAGGAACGAACCCGGCCGCCCCGCAAGCCCGTTGCGTCAGCTCATGGCAAGAGGCATCGGTCCGAGGCATGATCCACGGCCGATCGGCCAGCACCGAGAGATCCACAGAATCCTGCTGCACCAACGGGTCTGACAACGGCAGTGCGACGTTCACCGGTTCCACGAACAGTTCGAACGACTCGCACGACTCCGGCAGCGAGCGCGGCATGATGTTGTACGAGTGGATCAGGGCGATGTCGACGTCCCCGCGCCGCAACGCCGGCAGCGAAGCCTCCGGCTCCATCTCGTGGACGAACAAGTCCACATCGGACCCGTGTGCCGACCGCAGCACCTGGATCACCCGCGGCAGCAACGCGGCCACCGACACGAACGCGCCGATCCGCACCACGCCCGACACGGACGTTCGCAGAGAAGCCAAGTCAGCTTCGGCGGCCGCCAGCTGATCCAGGACGAGCTGCGTGTGCGCCGCCAGCACGTGTCCGGCACGCGTAAGGGACAACCGCCGCCCGTCCCGTTCGACCAGCGGGACTCCGGCCTCGCGCTCCAGGGCGGCCAGCTGCTGGGACACCGCGGGCGAGGTCACGTGCAGGGCCTCGGCGGCGGCCGTGACCGTGCCGTGGACCGACAGAGCGTGGAGCAACCGGAGCCTGCGCACGTCCAACACAAAGCTGAGCTTAACGTTCCGAGCAGAAACTCTAACTGGAACTTCGCGAACACTGGAGTCACGCTGGAGTCATGTTCGGACGAGTGCTGGTAGCGATGGTCACCCCGTTCACCCCCGACGGTGACCTGGACCTCAAGGGTGCGCAGGAGCTGGCGGCGCACCTCGTCGACAGGGGCGGCGCCGACGGGCTGGTCGTCAACGGCACGACCGGTGAGGCGCCGACCACGACCGACGCCGAGAAGGCGCAGGTCATCAAGGCCGTGAAGGAGGCCGTCGGCGACCGGACGCAGATCCTCGCGGGCGTCGGCACCAACTCCACGCGCCACACCATCGAGCTCGCGCACCAGGCGGAGGCGAACGGCGCCGACGGGCTGCTCGTCGTCACGCCGTACTACAGCAAGCCCACGCAGGAAGGCGTCGAGAACCACTTCCGGCAGGTGGCGAACGCGTCCGGGCTGCCCGCGCTGCTCTACGACATCCCCGGCCGCACCGGCACGGCCATCGACACCGAGACGCTGCTCCGGCTCGCCGAGCACCCGCGGATCGTCGGTGTGAAGGACTGCAAGGTCGACCTGCTCGCGACCGCCCGCGTCATCGCCGAGACCGGGCTCGACTACTACTCCGGCAACGACGAGCTGATCCTGCCGCTCTACTCGATCGGTGGCGTCGGCACGGTCAGCACCGTCGGCCACGTCGTCGGCAACGAGATCAAGGCCATGCTCGACGCCTACGACGAGGGCGACAACAAGGAAGCGCTGCGCCGCCACCAGGCGTTGCTGCCGGTCATCACGGCGATCATGACCCGCGAACCCGGTGCGGTGGCGGTCAAGGCCGCGCTCACCCTGCTCGGGCTGCCGTCCGGACCGGTCCGCGAGCCGCTGGTCGGAGCGACCCACGAACTGATCGACGAGCTCAAGGCCCTCTTCGCCTAGATCCCGTAGACCCGGCGGGCAGTGCCCGAGAAGATCTCGGCCTGCTCGCCGGCGGACAGCTCCGACACCAACTCCTGAGCCGCGCCAAGCCATTCGGTGTACGACGCGGCCAGCAGGCACACCGGCCAGTCCGAGCCGAACATCACCCGCTCGGGCCCGAACGCGTCCAGCACCACCTCGAAGTACGGCCGCAGGTCGGCGACGCTCCACGACTTCCAGTCGGCCTCGGTGACCAGGCCGGACAGCTTGCACGTCACGTTGTCGTGCGCCGCCAGCGACCGGATCAGCTCGGCCCACTCCCCGAGATCCGACCCGATCGCGGGCTTCGAGCAGTGGTCCACCACGAACTCGACCTGCGGCAACGCGGCCACGGTCCGGCGGGCGGCCGGCAGCTGCACCGGTACGGTCAGCAGTTCGTAGACCAGCCCACGCGCGCCCACGGCAGCCAGCCCGTTCCAGACGTCCTTGCGGCACAACCACTCCGGGTCCGGTTCGCTCTGCACCTGGTGCCGGATCCCGCGCAGCCACGAGCCGTGCGCGCCGTCCACCAGCGCGTCCAGCGCGTCACCGACGGCGGGCGAGGTCAGGTCCGTCCAGCCCACCACCGCCGCCACGACGTCGGAGGACGCGGCGACGGCCAGGAACTCCGGTGTCTCCTCCGGCACGCACACCGTCTGCACCAGCACGGATGCCGACACGTCAGGCGCAGCGGCGATGAAGTCCGGTTCCAGGAAAGACCGCCGGATCGCGCCCATGGGCGGGTCGGTGATCCAGTCCTGGTCGCGGACCGACAGGTCCCACAGGTGGTGGTGAGCGTCGACGATCACGGCGTCGGCACCTCCGAACCCAGCAGCCCCGACGACTTCAGCTCCTCCCACAGACCGGGCGGGATCGAGGCCGAGAAATAGGCGGCGTTGGACGTCATCTGCTCAGCGGTCCGCGACCCGATCACCACCGACACGACGGCCGGGTGACCGAGGGCGAACTGGATCGCCACCTCCGGCAACGTCACGCCGTGCCGCGAGCACACCGAGGCGATCTCGCGGGCACGGGCGACCAGCTCCGCGGGCGCGTCCGAGTAGTTGTACTTCGCGTCATCGGCGACGACGGGCTTGGAGAGCAGGCCGGAGTTGAAGACACCGCAGGCCACTACCGAGACCCCGCGCTCGACGCACGCGGGCAGGAACGACGGCAGCGCGGGCTGCTCCAGCAACGTGTACCGCCCGGCCAGCATGACCACGTCGATGTCGGTCTCGCGGACGAACCGCTCCGGCATCTGCCACTGGTTCATGCCGACACCGATCGCGCCGACGACACCCTGCGACCGCAACGACTCCAGCGCCGGGTACGCCTCTCCGAAAGCCTCGTCCCAGTACTCGTCGGGGTCGTGGATGTAGACGATCTCCACCCGGTCCGTCCCGAGACGCTCCAAAGAGGACTCGAGAGATCGGCGGACGCCGTCCGCCGAGTAGTCCCGCACCCGCCGGAACGTGCGCGGGACGGCGAAACCCTCGTCGTCGAACCCGGCACCGTCGGACGGCTCCAGCACCCGCCCCACCTTCGTCGAGAGCACGAACGAGTCGCGCGGCCGACCGGCCAGGGCGGCGCCGAGCCGGCGTTCCGACAACCCGAGCCCGTAGTGCGGCGCGGTGTCGAAGTACCGGACCCCGGTCTGCCAGGCGGCGTCGACGGCACCGGACGCCTCGGCGTCGGAGACCTCGCGGTAGAGGTTGCCGATCGGCGCGCCGCCGAAGCCCAGCCGGGACACGTCGACCTTCACGGCAGCTCCCACACGAGTCGCACAGCGGGTTCGGCGCCGGAGTAGTCGTCCTCGACCTCCAGCAGCTCGGCCATCCGGGCTTGCCACGGGACGTTCGCCGGGTGCGAGGCCAGGAACTGCCGCATGGCCCGGTAGTCGTCCACCTCGACGAGGTGGAACAGCTCGCGCCCGGACCGCCAGATCCGCCAGGAGTGCACCCCGGCCTCGCGCAACGCGCCGTCCAGCTCGGCCGGGATCGTCGCGTGGATCCGGTCGTAGTCGGCCTCGCGCCCGGCGCGAAGCCGGGTGTGCAGTGCAACGGTCTCCACAGAGCTCACTCCTGCTTCTGCCCGGTCGCGAACCGCGTCACGACCAGCGCGAGGATGATCACCGCGCCGTACGAGGCCTTGATGTAGAAGCCGGACACGCCCTGCAGCCGCAGGATCTGCTCGACCAGTCCCAGCATCAGCACGCCCGACAGGGCGCCGAACAGCGTGCCCTTGCCGCCCTGCAACGAGATGCCGCCGATCACCGCGGCCGCGAAGACCTGGAAGATCATGCCCTCGCCCTGCGTGGCGGCCACGGACCCGAGGCGTCCGGTCATCAGGATGCCCGCGACCACGGCCAGCACGGAACCGATGATCAGCACGGTCCACGTCACCCGGTCGACCCGGATGCCGGCGGCACGCGCGGCCTCGGAGTTGCCGCCGATCGCGTACAACGACCGGCCGGCGCGCAGGTACTTGAGTACGAAGATGCCCACGGCGTAGCAGACGATGCAGATCCACACCGCCGCCGGCAGCCCGAGCCACGTCGTGGAACCCAGGTACAGGAACGACTCCGGCACGTCGACCAGCGACTTGCCCTCGGTGATCGCGAGCTGCAGGCCGCGCAGCATCGTCAGCATGCCCAGGGTCACCATGAACCCGGACAGCCCGACCTTCAGGATCAGGAACCCGTTCAGCCCGCCGATCACCACACCGATGAGCAGGCACAACGGCAACGCGAGCCACGCCACCAGCCCGACGTCGAGCCCGCCGGCCGACGACGGGATGATCAGCGCGACGGCCAGCGCGGGCGCGAGGCCGACCGTCGACTCGAGCGACAGGTCCATCTTGCCGACGATCAGGATCATCGCCTGGCCCAGCACCAGCAGCGACAGCTCGCTCTGCTGGGTCAGCACGGCGATCAGGTTCGCGGGAGTCAGGAAGATCGGCGACAGCACGGCGCCGATGACCAGCAGGATGATGATCACCGGGACCAGCGCGAGGTCCTGGTACCGCGCCAGCCGGAACTTCTGCTTTCCCGGCGCGGGTGCCGCCACCGGCGGAGTCATGGCCTTGGTCATTGCGAGCTCATTCCTTCGATGGCAGAGATGAGTTCCTGGTCTCGCCAGCCGCGGGCGAACTCCCGCACGACCCGGCCGTGGAACAGCACCAGGACGCGGTCGCAGACCCGCAGGTCGTCCAGCTCGTCCGAGACGACGATCGCGGCCCTGCCCCGGCGCGCCTGCGCGTCGACGACCCCAAGCAGCGACTCCTTGGACTTCACGTCGACGCCCGCGGTCGGGTTGATCAGCACCAGCACGGACGGATCACCCGCCAGCGCCCGCGCCATCACGACCTTCTGCTGGTTGCCGCCGGACAGGTCAGCCACCGGCTGGTCCGGACCGGCGGCCTTCACGTCGTAGGACGCGATCGCCGTGCTGCCCGCGTCCCGTTGCGCGGCGGGCCAGACGAACGCACCGGCCGTGCTCATCGTCGCGTTCTCTGCGATCGACAGGTCGAGCACGAGCCCCTGGTGGTGCCGATCCCGTGGCACACAGCCGATTCCGGCTTTCAACGCCGAGGGCACGTCACCGCCGCGCACCGCGGTCCCGTTCACCGAGATCGACCCGGACGACGGCTTCCGCAGCCCGTAGACGGTCTCGGCGAACTCGTGCTTGCCCGACGACGCACTGCCGGCGAGCCCGATGACCTCGCCGCGGGTCGCCGACAGCGAGATGTCCGAGAAGTGGTCGCCGCTCAACGACGACACCTCCAGGACCAGCTCGCCGGACGACGGCCGGTCCTCGCCGCCGGGCACGTTCAGGCCGCCGGCCTCGCCGGTCATCGCCTCGATCAGGTCCGGCTTCGACATCTCGGCGACCGGGGCGGTGACGATGTGCCGCGCGTCGCGGTAGACCGTGACCGTCTGGCAGACCTCGTAGACCTCCTGCAGGTGGTGGGAGATGAACAGGAACGTCACTCCCCTGTCCTGCAACGACCTCATCCGGTCGAAGAGCCGCTCGATCGCCGGGCCGTCGAGCTGCGCGGTGGGTTCGTCGAGGATCACGAACCGCGAGCCGACCGACAACGCCCGCGCGATCTCGACCAGCTGCCGCTGCTCGACGGTCAACGACGAGACCAGCGCGTCCGGGTCCACCGCCACGTCGTAGGTCTCCAGCAGCTCCGAGGCCTGCAGGCGCAGCTTCTTCCAGCTGATCAGCCTGCCGCCGAGGTCCTGCCGGTTGATGAACAGGTTCTCGGCGACCGACAGCTCCGGCACGACCGTCGACTTCTGGTAGACGCACGCGACGTGCCTCCGCCACGCCGCGCTGTCGGCGACGGGCGGCGCGGGTTCGCCGAAGAAGCTGACCTCGCCCGCGTCCGGCACCTGCATGCCGGTGAGGACGGAGACCAGCGTCGACTTGCCGGCGCCGTTGCGCCCGACGAGCGCGTGCGACTCACCGGCCCGGATCTCGATGCCCACGTCGTCGAGCGCGAGCGTCTGACCGAACCGCTTCGTCACGCCCCGCGCGATGGCCGCGAACTCGGTCATTTGGCGATCTGGTTGCCCCAGAAGGCCTTGTCGTCCACGTTCTCCTTGGTGATCAGCGGTGCCGCGAGCTGGTCCTCCAACCGGCCGCCGCCGGTGTCGACGATCTCGGAGTCGTGGTCGGTCTTGCCGGGCTGGAACGTCTTGCCCTCCACGGCGGCCTTCGCGTAGAACAGCGCCCACTGCGCGTACAGGTCGGCCGGCTGCGAGACGGTCGCGTCGATCTCGCCCTTGCGGATCGCCTCCAGCTCCTGCGGGATGCCGTCGTTGGAGACGATGAAGATGTGCTTCGGGTCGGTCGGCGGCACGATGAGGTTCTTCTGCCGCAACACCTGCAGCGTCGGCGTGAGGAACGCGCCGCCGGCCTGCATGTAGATGCCGTTGATGTCCGGGTGCTGGTTGAGCCGGGTCTGCAGCGCGGCGGACGCCTTCGGGCCCTCCCAGTCGGTCGGCTCCTCGAAGATCGTGATGCCGGGGTAGTCCTTCTTCATGCAGGCGGCGAACGCCTCGGACCGGTCGCGGCCGTTGATCGACGCCAGCGCGCCCTGGAACTCGACGACCTTGCCCTTGCCGCCCAGCTTGTCGCCGAGGAACTTGCAGGCCTTCTCGCCGTACGCCTTGTTGTCCGCGCGCACGACCATGTAGGTCTTGCCCTTGTCGGGACGGGTGTCGACGGTGATGACCGGGATGTTCGCCTTGTCCAGGCGGTCCAGCGTGCTGGCGATGGCCCCGGTGTCCTGCGGCGCCATGATGATCGCCTTGGCGCCCTGCGACTGGAGCGACTGGGCGTTCGCGACGAGGTTCTCGACCTTGTTCTGCGAGTTGGTCGGGTTCAGCAGGTTGACCCCGAGGTCCTTGGCCTTGTCGGGGAAGTACTTGATGTAGGAGTTCCAGAAGTCGGTGTCGGCACGCGGGTGGTCGGCACCGATCGGGCCGACGCCTCCGCCTCCGGTGCCGGCCGCCCCGCCGCCGCAGGCGGACAGGGTCAGGGCACCGGCGAGGGCGAGGCACACCGCGGCGGTGAGGTTGCGACGCTTCATCGTTGAGCCGCCTTTCAGGACAGCGAGCGCTCAGTTCTGGGGACGCAGGCGCAGACCGTGCATGCCGCCGTCGACGGCGAGGACCGTGCCCGCGGTGGAACCCGACAGCGGGCTCGCCAGGTAGGCGATGGCTCCCGCGACCTCGTCGGCGGAGACGAGCCGGCCGTGCGGCTGGCGCGCGTTCAACGCGGCTCGTTCGGCCGCCGGGTCCGGCGCCGAGTCGAGCAGGCGGCCCACCCACGGGGTGTCCGCCGTGCCGGGGGCGACCGCGTTGACGCGGATGCCCTCGCGCACGTGGTCCGCGGCCATCGCGAGCGTCAGCGAGTACACCGCGCCCTTGCTGGCCGAGTAGAGGGCGCGCTGCGGGAGCCCGGCCCAGGCAGCGATGGAACAGGTGTTGACGATCGCGGCGGACGGCGACTTCCGCAGGTGCGGCAGTGCTGCCCGCGCCACCCGGACCATGCCCAGGACGTTGACGTCCAGGACCTTCGACCACTCCTCGTCGGAGTTGGCCAGGACGTCGCCCTGCGCGCCGATGCCCGCGTTGTTCACCACCACGTCGATTCGCCCGAACCGCTCGACGACCTCGTCGACCGCGGCCTGGACGCTCTCGCCGTCCGAGACGTCCGTGCGGATGCCGACGAGCGGGTCCGGCACGTCCGGGTTGAGGTCAAGTGCCACCGCGGTCGCGCCGCGCGACGAGAGCAGCGTCGCGGTGGCCAGGCCGATACCGGACGCACCTCCGGTGACGACGGCGACGAGTCCCTCGAAGTCAGTCATCCCGGCCCTCCAGCTCCGTCCACACAGGACCTTCGGGGTAGGCGTACTCGACCAGCGTCCGGTCCTTGAGCTGGGCGGAGAAGCCCGGTTCGGCCGGCGCGAGGTAGCGGCCGCGTTCGACGACGGCCGGGTCGAGGAAGTGCTCGTGCAGGTGGTCGACCCACTCGATCACCCGCTCGCCGATCTCGCAGGAGACCGCCACGTAGTCGAAGAACGACAGGTGCCTGACCAGCTCGCACAGTCCGACACCGCCGGCGTGCGGGCACACCGGGACGCCGAACTTCTTGGCCAGCAACAGGATCGCGATGTTCTCGTTCACGCCCGCGACCCGGCACGCGTCGAGCTGGAGCACGTCGATCGCGCCGGCCTGGAGGAGCTGCTTGAACACCACGCGGTTCTGCACGTGCTCGCCGGTCGCGATCTTGATCGGCGCCAGCGCGGCGCCGATCGCGCGGTGCGCCAGCACGTCGTCCGGCGAGGTCGGCTCCTCGATCCAGTACGGGTCGAACGGCGCCAGCTCGCGCATCCAGCTCACCGCCGCGCCGACGTCCCAGCGCTGGTTGGCGTCCACCGCGACGCGCACCTCGTCACCGACGACCGCGCGGGCGAGCTTCATCCGCCGCACGTCGTCGTCGAGGCTGCCGCCGACCTTGAGCTTGATCATGTCGAAGCCGTCGGCCAACGCCTGGCGCGCCAGTCCCGCGAGCTTCTCGTCGGAGTAGCCGAGCCAGCCCGGTGACGTCGTGTAGGCCGGGTACCCGTCGCGGGCGATGGTCTCCGCGCGGCCGGCCTTGCCGTGCTCGGCCGCGCGCAGGATCCGCAACGCCTCGTCGGGGGTCAACGCGTCGCTGAGGTACCGGAAGTCGACGAGGCTGACGATCTCCTCCGGCGACATCCCGGCGAGGAACCGCCACACCGGAAGCCCTGCCCGGCGGGCGGCGAGGTCCCAGGCCGCGTTGACGACGGCGCCGATCGCCATGTGCGCGACGCCCTTCTCGGGTCCGAGCCAGCGGATCTGCGAGTCGCCGATGAGCTCGAAGTACAGCGCCGCCAGGGCTTGCGCGTCCTCGGGCACGTCCTTGCCGACGACGTGCGGTGCAAGCGCCTTGATCGCGGCGGCCTGCACGTCGTTGCCGCGGCCGATCGTGAAGGCGAGGCCGTGGCCCTCCGGGCCGTCGTCGGTCCGCAGCACCACGTACGCGGCGCTGTAGTCGGGGTCCGGGTTCATCGCGTCGGAGCCGTCGAGCTCCCGGGACGTGGGGAACCTGATGTCCAGCACGTCGAGTTCAGTGATCTTGGGCATGGGCTCAGGCCTGCCCGAGGATCTGCCGCTGCCTGCCGAGTCCCTCGATCTCCAGCTCGACGACGTCGCCCGCCCGCAGGTACGGCTTGGGCTCCGGCTGGCCGAGTGCCACTCCTGCGGGTGTACCCGTGTTGATGACGTCACCCGGACGAAGGACAAGGAACTGGCTGAGGTAGCGCACGACCTCCGCGATCGGGAAGATCATGTTCTTGGTGGACGAGTTCTGCTTGATCTCGCCGTTCACCCAGAGCCGCATCTCGAGGTTCTGCGGGTCGGCGATCTCGTCGGCGGGCACGAGGAAGGGTCCGAGCGGGTTGAACGTCTCGCAGTTCTTGCCCTTGTCCCACGTCCCACCGCGTTCGATCTGGAACTCGCGCTCGGAGACGTCGTGCGAGAGCACGTACGCGCCGACGCACGCCAGAGCCTCCTCGTCGGTCTCCAGGTAGCGAGCCGTGCGACCGATGACGACGCCGAGCTCGACCTCCCAGTCGGTCTTCACGGACCGGCGCGGGACGAGCACCTCGTC
The DNA here is from genome assembly GCF_036380075.1 of Lentzea sp. Classification (NCBI taxonomy): domain Bacteria; kingdom Bacillati; phylum Actinomycetota; class Actinomycetes; order Pseudonocardiales; family Pseudonocardiaceae; genus Lentzea; species Lentzea sp. The sequence continues at coordinate 52,805 of NZ_DASVFL010000363.1, forward strand.
GTACGGGCCGACGATCGTGTCCGGCGTCTTGAGGAACACCACGGGCTCGGCGGGGATGTCGGCGCCGGTCTCCTCCGCGTGGTCGCGGTAGTTGAGGCCGATGCAGATGACCTTGCCGGGGTGCGCGAGCGGCGGCCCGACCCGCACGTCCTCGGTGCTCAGCGCGCCCAGCTCACCGCCTTCCAGCGCCGCGCGCACGCGGTTGACGCCGTCGTTCGCGAGGAACGCGCCGTCGACGTCGGGGGTGATCGGCAGGAGGTCGTACGTGGTCCCGTCGGCGGTCCTGACTGCAGGACGTTCATCGCCGACCGGCCCGAGGCGCAAGAACTGCACGGCCGTTCCTCCTCTGCTCACACGCATGAAATACATCGGATGTATAGCCCTGCGAGTGCACATCCGTCTAGGCCTTGGCGATAAGTCGTCCGATGACTAACAGGGGTTGATCATGAAATTGGTGGCCGCATCCCTCCTGACAGGCGCGCTGCTGACGCCGTCGGCCCCGATGGAGCCCGTGACGGTGTTCGTGGAGCTGACCTCGGCACCGGCGGTCGAGGCGCGCAGTGCCGACCAGGCGCGCACGGCCAGGGACAGGACCTCGGAGCAGGCCTCGCGAGTCGTGTCGCGGTCCGGCGGCAAGGAGGTGGCCCGCACGACCAACGCCGTGCCCGGCGTGGTGCTGGCGACCTCCCGGACCCGCGTCTCCGACCTGGCGCGGATGCCCGAGGTCCGCGCGGTACATCGGATGACCCCCAAGAAGCTCACCAACGCCTCGGCCGTCCGGCTCACCCGCACGTCCGACGTGTGGAAGTCGCTCGGGCGACTCGGCGACGGCGTGCGGATCGGCGTGGTCGACACCGGCATCGACTACCGGCACGCGGACTTCGGCGGCGGCTCGTTCCCGAACGCCAAGGTCGTCGGCGGCCACGACTTCGCCGGCGACTCCTACACCGGCAGGCCGGGCGCGGTGCCGGAGCCGGACGCCGACCCGGTGGACTGCCAGGGCCACGGCACGCACGTCGCCGGCACCGCGGCCGGGTTCGGGGTGAACGCCGACGGGACGACCTACCGCGGCCAGTACTCGTCGGTCGACCTCGACTCGCTGAAGATCGGGCCGGGAACGGCGCCGCACGCGTTGCTCTACGCGCTGAAGGTCTTCGGCTGCGAGGGCGGCACGAACCTGACCGCGCAGGCGCTGGACTGGGCGCTCGACCCCAACGGTGACGGCGACTTCTCCGACAAGCTAGACGTGGTGAACCTGTCGCTGGGCAGCGACTTCGGCGCGGCGGACGACCCGGACTCGCTGTTCGTGCGCAAGCTCGTGCAGCACGGAGTCGTCGTGGTCGCGGCGGCCGGCAACGGTGGCGACTTCTACGACGTGTCGGGCTCGCCGGGCAACACGCCGGAGGCCATCTCCGTGGCGAACAGCCGCGACGCGTTCTCGATGCTGGACGGCCTGGAGGCTTCCGGGCAGCGGTGGGCCGGTCAGTACAGCCTGAACTACAAGGAAACGGTCGACCTCACCGCACCGGTCGCACATCTGTCGTCCGATGTGGACGGTTGCAAGCCCGTGTCCGAGGACCTCACTGGCAAGATCGTCTGGCTGGAGTGGGACGACAGCGACGCGACCCGCGCCTGCGGTTCCGGTGCCAGGACCGACAACGCGTGGAAGGCCGGAGCGGCCGGGGTGCTGCTGCCGACCGCGTTGCCGACGTTCGCGGCGGGCATCGCCGGCAACGCGCACATCCCCGCGTTCCAGCTGACGGCGGCGGCCTCGAAGGCGTTGCGCCCCGCGATGGAGGCCGGGACGTTGACGGTGCACCTGACCTCGGCGTTGAAGCAGGGCGTCCCGTCGGTGGAGCCGTCGATCGAGGACACGATCACGCCGTCGTCGTCGCGGTCCCGTTCGTCGATCGCCGTGGCCGCGCCGGGCGACACGATCTTCTCCGCCGCGTCCGGGACCGCCTCCGACGGCGTGTCGATGGGCGGCACGTCGATGGCGTCACCGCACGTCGCGGGCATCGCGGCACTGCTGCGCGAGGCTCATCCGCAGTGGACGGTCGCGGAGGTCAAGGCGGCGCTGATGAACACCGCGTCCGGAGTCGTGCGGTCCGCCGACGGCGTGCGGGAGGCCCCGATGCGCGTCGGCGCCGGGCGGGTGGACGGGCTCGCGGCGCTGTCGTCCGACGTGCTGGTGCTGGGCGACGCGTCGTTCGGCACGGTCGAGGCCGGTGGACCGGTGGTGGCGGAACGCGAGCTGCGGCTGGTGAACAAGGGCACCGAGACGGTCTACCTGCACGCCCGGTACGAGCCGGTCACGTCGGTGCCCGGGGTGTCGTTCCAGGTCGCGAAGCCGGAGGTGGTGGTGCCGGCCGGCGGGTCGACGACGGTGACCGTGCGGCTGCGGATCCCCCGCCCGGCCGCGCTGCGCAAGGCCGCCGACCCGACCGTGTCGCTGGACGGCGGACGGCAGTTCCTGGCGGAGGCGTCCGGGCTGGTGACGTTCACGGGTGACCGGACGCTCCGGGTGCCCGCCTACGCGGCGCCGAAGCCCGTGTCGGCCCTGTCGGTGGTGGCCGGCCGCGTCGCCGGGCAGGGCCTGGACCAGCAGGACTACCGGTCGCGCCTGACCGTTCTGCAGCTCGGCGCGAGCTCGCCCCGGCTGCCGGACTGCGATCGCGACCTCCAGGACGACTGCGCCGCGAACCGCACGGCCCGCGGCGGCGACATCCGCTACGCCGGCGCGACGGCGACGCCCGACCTGCTGGCGTTCGGCGTCGCGACCTGGGACACCTGGGCGGACCTCGGCGGCAACACCAAGCCGCAGGTGCGGTTCTCGGTGGGCGGCAAGGACTTCGTGACCACCGCCGTGAAGCAGACCAACGCCGACGGCGACGTGACCGCGGACGTGTGGTCCGCGCGGACCGTCGCGGCCGGGACCGACGAGGTGGTGGACGAGCAGCCGTTGAACGGTTGGGACGGTTCCACGGACACGAACCTGTTCGACAGCGACGTGGTCGTGCTGCCGGTGTCGCGGGCGAAACTGCCGTCCGGCCCCGTCACCTACACCGCCGGAGTGCTCAGCCGGTACACCGCGCCCGCCGACTCCGACGAGCTCGTCGACGTGGTTCCTCCCGCGACGTTCGACTACGGCCTGACCGTCCCGACACTGTCCACTGTGGTCCGTCCGGGTGATCCAGTTGCTCCGGGGACGCTGGTCTTCTTCCACCACAACGCAAGCGGTAACCGAGCCCTGACCTCGTGACACCCGGTTGGGCGTGCCTCCCGCGACCGTCTCTCGGCATACTCGGTCCCTATGGATCTGGTCGTGGGACTCGACGCGGGCGGCACGTCGACGAGGGCGTTGGTGCTCGATCTCGACGGCGCCCGCCTGGGCCAGGGCCTGGCGGGCGGCGCGAACCCGAACTCGCACCCCCCTGCGGTCGCCGCCGCTCACATCACCGAGGCGCTGACCGAGGCCCTCGACGGCCTGGACTCCCGCAAGGTGCGCAGCGGCGTCCTGGGCATGGCCGGCGCGTCGCGGATGGCCGACCCCGCCGTCCTGGACCTGTTCCAGGCGGCCTGGGAACGAGCGGGCCTGCACTGCCCGATGCGCGTGGTCACCGACTGCGAGGCGGCCTTCGCCACCGGCACCTCGTCCCCCGACGGCACGGTCCTCGTGGCGGGCACCGGTTCCATCGCGGGCCGCATCGCCGACCACCGCATGGTCGGCCAGTCCGGCGGCTACGGCTGGCTGATCGGCGACGAGGGCTCGGCGTTCTGGCTGGGCCGCGAGGCCGTGCGGGCAACGCTCCGGCTGCTCGACCTGGACGCACCGCTGGAAGGCCTGGCCACCGCCGTGCTGACCACCGCGGGCGCGCGCAACCGCGGCCAGCTGATCACCGCCGTGAACGCCCGCCCGCCCATCGCGCTGGCCCAGTTCGCACCCCTGGTCAGCTCTGCCTACCACCACGGCGACCCGGAGGCGCTGGCGATCGTGTCGACCGCCGCCCGGTTGCTCGCCGACACCGCCTCGGCCGTGCGGTCGCCTTCCGACACGTCGCCGATCGTGCTGGTCGGGAGCCTGATCAAGACTCCGGTGGGGACGCACCTGAAGCAGGAGCTGCTGGCCCGGTGCAACGCTCAGGTGATCATGGCCACGGAGGGTGCGGCGGGGGCTGCGTGGCTGGCGGCGGTGGACGTGCTGGGTCCGACCGCGCCGCGCCCGGTGTCGTGACGATCCAGCGAACTCGTCGGGTTTTCGATCGGAGTGGCGATCTCCGGTGCACCAGCCGACCGAGTGCCGCCCTCTACTCGCCGGGCGCTGTCGCCGGCAGTCCGATGGAGGCGGCGGCCGCCGCCAGGCGCTTGTCGTAGGTGACGAACGCGGTGACCTTCTTGTCCGACGCCACCAGAACGTCTGCGGTGGCGAGGTGAACAGCGTCCAGCGACCGCAGCATCGGATCGGCGTACGCGGCCGCGGTGGCACGAACAGCAGCGTTGATCTCCACCCGGTGCAACCGGGCCAGCACGCCCGCGACAGCACCCAGCACGCCTGGTGAGCTGCGCCGAAGAGCACGAGGCAACTCGACCTCGATCAGCGCGGACGACACGAGCGCCTGATCCGTGGCGTTGTTCAGCCACTCGACCAGCGCGGCGGTCTCCCGTTCCTCGCGGACGAGTTTCACGACCGCGGCCGTGTCGAGGTAGATCACCAGCGCTCCTCGTCGCGCATTCGCGAGAGCAGCTCACCCGCATCGGCGCCGGGCTCCGCCTTGGCACGCGGCATCGGAATCGGGCCGACCATCGTCGGCGGCGTGACCACACCGGCGACGATCAGGTCGTCGAGCTCACCCTCGACCACCGGCACGATGCGAGCGATCGGCTTGCCCCGGTTGGTGATCTCGACCGTCTCGCCGCGTTCGACGAGCTCCAGCACACCCGCGGTGTTCTGGTTCAGCGTTCGAATGGGGATCTGCTCCATGACACCATCGTACTACTTTTTGTACTACAATGACCTAAGAGGCGGACTCCGGCACCCGCGGATGCCGGAACCCGGGGTGGTCCGCCGGCAACGCCTTCCGCAGCATCCACCCGGACACCAGGACGCACACGATCTGCAACGGCCACGACAACGCGATCCGCAACGTGGCCAGCCAGTACACCTGCGCGTCCAGCCACAACGGCGTGAACACGGCCACCCGCAACGCGTACTGCGCGACCCAAGGCCACGAAGCGATCGAGTAGGCGCGCAAAAGCGCGGGATCCCGCCGCCACCGGGTCTTCTGCCCCAGCAGCGTCCCGACGACGACGCCGAGCAACGGCCACCGCACCGCGATGGACCCGGCCCAGGCCAGCGCCGAGGCCACGTTGGACAGCAGCTGGACCAGGAAGAAGTCCTCGACGCGTCCGGTGTAGAGCGCCACCAGCGACGCCGCCACCACGGCCAGGACGGAGAACACGACGGCTCGGGGCTTCTGGCCGCGGACGAACCGCACGACCCCGATGACCACGCCGCACAGGACGGCGGCGACGGCACCGGCACCGATCGAATGCCCGAACAGCAGCCAGCCCGCGACGAACGCCAGAGGCGGCAGGGTGGCGTCGAGGGCGCCGCCCCGGCCTCCGAGCAGTGATGCGAGCGACTCCTGGCGCACGTCCGTCATGGTTCCAGGGTGCCTTAGGCCAACCTAAGTCAGGTAACGGACCCGTATCGGGGATTGACCGCGGTGAGCCGGGTCACTACCGTCTGCGGAAATCGTCTGGAAAGTTAACAGACAGGAGCGGACCAGTGCGTGCCGGAAGCCCACGACTGCTGCGGGAGATCAACGACCGCGCAGCCATCGAGGCTCTGCTGCGCAACGGGTCGCTCACCAGGTCGGAACTGGAGGGCCTGATCGGCCTCTCCAAGCCGGCGACCGCGCAGCTGCTCACCCGGCTGGAGACCTCCGACACCGTCGTCCGCAACGGGCTGCGGGGCGGTGGGCGCGGGCCGCGGGCCCAGCTGTGGTCGGTCAACGGGACGCTGGCGCACATCGCCGCCGTCGACCTGACGCCCGAGACGGTCGACATCGCCATCGCGGACATCACCGGTGCCGTGCTCACCGAGCACAAGGCGCCGATGCCCGCGAAGCACGGCGTGCTCGAGGCGTTCGTCAGCGCGGTCGGCAAGGCGTGCGGGCAGGCCGGGCTGAGCGCCGACCAGCTGCTGCACGTCGTGGTCGGCTGTCCGGGAGCGGTGAACCCCGCGAACGGCGAGCTCGCCTACGCGCCGCACCTGCCCGGCTGGAGCGGGTTCGACGTGCCCGGCCGGCTGCGCGAGGAGCTCGCGACGTCGGTGAGCGTCGAGAACGACGTCAACCTCGTCGCGCTGGAGGAGATGGTCGCCGGACGGGCCACGGAGGTGCGCGACTTCGTCGTCGTCTGGCCCGCGGACCTCGTCGGCGCGGCCGTCGTCGTCAACGGGGTGCTGCTGCGCGGCGCGTCCGGTGGCGCCGGCGAGATCGACGGGTTGATGATCCCCGACCGCGCGGCCGCCGACACCGACACGGACCGCTCCGGCGGCACGTACGGAGAACTGCTCAGCAGCACGTCGATCTGCAAGCTCGCCAGGGCCCACGGGCTCGCCGCGCGCAACGGCCACGGTGCCGTGCGCAAGGCGTTGGCCGCGGGGCCCGCGGGCCGGGAGTTCCTGGGCGACCTCGCCCGGCGCATCGCCACGGGTGTGGCGAGCGTCGTCGCGGTGCTCGACCCGGAGCTCGTCCTCCTGTCCGGCGACATCGCCCAGGCAGGCGGAACCACGCTCAACGATCTCGTTGCCGCGGAACTGCGGCAACTGGTGGTGCCGCGGACACCTGTCCAGCTGGCGTTGGTGACGGGCAAGCCGGTGCGCAGCGGTGCGCTGCACTCGGCGCTGGCCGTCGCGCGCGAGCAGGTGTTCGGCCTCCCGGCAGCCACCACGGCTCCATTCCGCGGCCCAGTGGTCGCCGGGTCCCCACGTTGATCGAGAAGGAGTGCACATGCGCAAGCACACCCGTGCTGCCTTGCTCTGTGTCGCCGCAGCGCTGACCCTCACCGCATGTGCGGCGGGCAAGGGTGGCGGCGCGAGTACCGACGCCGCGGCTGCTCCTGGCAAGGACGACAAGCTCACGCTCACGGTCTGGAGCAACTACTCCGACCGCGAGTACGAAGAGGTCACCAAGGCCCTCAAGACGTTCAACAAGAAGTTCCCGAACATCGAGATCAAGCACGAGGGCTCGCAGGACGACGACAAGATCACCGCGGGCATCCGCTCCGGCAACACCCCGGACGTCGCGCTGTCGTTCACGACCGACAACATCGGCCAGTTCTGCTCCTCCGGCGCGTTCCAGCCGCTGAAGGCGTACCTCGACCGCGACAAGGTCGACCTGAACCAGATCTCCCCCGCGGTCCAGGAGTACACCGAGTACAAGGGCAACCGCTGCGCGATGCCCATGCTCACCGACGTGTACGCCATGTACTACAACAAGGACCTGCTCGCGAACGCCGGCGTCACGACCCCGCCGAAGACGCTCGACGAGCTGTACGACGCGGCCGTGAAGGCGACGAAGAAGGCGCCCAACGGGGACATCGAGGTCGCCGGTTACCTGCCCACCATGGGCTTCTACGCCAACCGCCCGACCATCCTCGCGCCGTCGTTCGGCGCGGAGTGGGAGAAGGACGGCAAGTCCGCGCTCGCGACCTCGCCCGGCTTCACCGAGATGATGACGTTCCAGAAGAAGCTCGTCGACTTCTACGGCTACGACCAGCTGGAGCGCTTCCGCGCGGGCCTCGGCCAGGAGTACTCGGCCGACCACGCGTTCCACCAGGGCAAGATCGCGATCATGATCGACGGCGAGTACCGCACCGCCTTCCTCAAGGCGCAGGCGCCGCAGATCAAGTTCGGCACGGCCCCGTTCCCGACCTGGAAGCCCGCCGACTACGGCACCGCCTTCACCACCGGCACGATCATGGGCATTCCCAAGGGCGCCAAGAACCCCGGCGCCGCGTGGGAGCTGATCAAGCACCTGTCGTTCGACACCGACACCATCGTCGACCTCTCGAACGCCATCAAGAACGTCCCGAGCACCAAGGCCGCCATGGACAGCCCGAAGCTCGAGGTGGACGAGCAGTTCAAGACGTTCATCGACCTGGCCAAGAGCGACAAGCTCAAGGGCAACCCGGTCACCCCGATCGGTGACGCGCACATCAAGGCCGTGACCGACTTCTCGGTCTCCTACCAGTCCGGCAAGGTCCCGGACCTGGCGGCCGGTCTCAAGGAAGTCGACAAGAACATCGACGACCAGATCGCCAAGAGCGGCAAGTAGGGAACGCCAGCGATGACCGCCACGATCGGCGCGAAGCCCGCCCCCGGCCGGGGGCGGGCCCGTGCCCGCCACCGCCTCGCGGTGCTCGGGTTCATGGCCCCGGCCATCATCGGCTTCGTCCTGTTCTTCGGCTACCCGCTGATCGCCACGGTCGTCTTCAGCTTCACGAAGTACGACCTGATCAACCCGCCGGAGTTCAACGGGCTCGCGAACTACGAGTTCATGTTCAAGGATCCCCTGCTCACCAAGGCGATCGCGAACACGCTCTGGTTCGTCGTGGTGCTCACGATCGCGCGGACGGCGTTCGCGCTGGGCGTGGCGTCGGTCATCGCTCGCCTGAAGTCGGGCGTCGGGTTGATCCGCACGCTCTGCTACCTGCCGTCGCTGGCCCCGCCGGTGGCCGCGACGCTCGTGTTCTTCATGGTGCTGCGCCCCAACGGCGGCCCGGTCGACAGCGTCCTCGGCTGGTTCGGGGTCGACTCGCCGCTGTGGTTCTCCGACCCGGCGTGGGCCAAGCCCGGCATCACGGCGATCATGCTGTGGATCTCCGGCGACCTGATGATCATCATCCTGGCCGCGATCCTCGACGTCCCGCAGGAGCAGTACGAGGCGGCGGAGCTCGACGGCGCCGGACCGGTCCGCCGCTGGTGGCACGTCACGCTGCCGACGATCTCCCCGGTGCTGCTGTTCGGCGTCGTGAACTCGGTGATCCTCGCGTTGCAGCTGTTCACACAGGCGGTCGTCGCGGGGTCGGCCGGCTCGGGAGCGGCGGACGCGACGGGATCGACCAAATATCTCGGGTTTCCGGACAACTCGACGCTGACGTTCCCGGTCTACCTGTACACGCAGGGCTTCCGCTACTTCGACATGGGCTACGCGGCCGCGATGGCCACGGTCCTGTTCGTCATCTCGTTCGCCGTGACCATCCTCCTGGTCCAGCGGATGCGCAAGAACTCCAGCGCTGAGGAAGGGGGTCCGGGAGCATGACCGCCACGCTGACCAAACCGCCGGTCGACGTCCCCGCGGAACCGGAGCAGCCGCGCCGCGGGCGTTCCACCGGCAGCTTCTTGAACTGGGTCGCGACGCACGCGCTCGGTCTCGCGCTCGGCCTGATGTTCGCCACGCCGGTCGTGTTCGTCTTCCTGACCGCGGTGATGTCGGACAACCAGGCGTTCACCTCGGACCTGTGGCCGCGCGAGTGGCACTGGGAGAACTTCGTCGAGGTCTTCGACAAGGCGCCGCTGTTCCAGTACCTGGTCAACAGCCTCACCTACTCGCTGCTCGCGACGTTCGGCATGCTGCTCTCGTCGATCCCGGCGGCGTACGCACTGGCCAAGCTGAAGTGGCGCGGCCGAAACGTGGCGTTCATCCTCGTCATCGGCGCGATGATGCTCCCGCCGCAGGTCGTGGCCGTGCCGCTGTACGACACGTGGTCGTCGCTGGGCCTCACGGGCACGCTGGTGCCGCTCATCGCCCCGTACTTCCTCTTCGACGCGTTCAGCATCTTCCTGCTGCGCCAGTTCATGCTGACGATCCCGCAGTCCTACGTGGACGCTGCCAGGGTCGACGGCTGCTCGGAGTTCCAGGCGCTGGTGCGGATCATCGTGCCGATGGCGAAGCCGGGCATCGCGGCCACCGCGCTGTTCTGCTTCCTCTTCACCTGGAACGACTACTTCGGCCCGTTGCTCTACACCGGCGAGGTCAAGGACCAGTGGACGTTGTCGCTGGCACTGGCGACGTTCAAGGGCATGCACATCGTGCAGTGGAACTCGTCGATGGCGGTGACGTTCCTGACGATGATCCCGGCCGTCGTCCTCTTCGTCTTCGCCCAGAAGTCGTTCGTCAAGGGAATCACGTTCACAGGAGTCAAGGGATGAAACTCACCGTCGTCGGTGGCGGGTCCACCTACACACCGGAGCTGGTCGACGGCATCGCCGGCCGTCGCACCAGCCTGGCGGTGGACGAGATCGTCCTGGTGGACCCGGACGAGCACCGCCTGGGCATCGTCGGCCCGTTCAGCCAGCGGCTCCTGGAGCACGCCGGTCACCCCGCGAAGGTGCGCACCACGACCTCCCTGGAAGAGGGCGTCGAGGGCGCGTCCGCCGTGCTGCTCCAACTGCGCGTGGGCGGCCAGAAGGCCCGCGCGTCGGACGAGACGTTCCCGTTGACCTGCGGGTGCGTCGGCCAGGAGACCACCGGCGCGGGAGGCCTCGCCAAGGCCCTGCGGACCGTGCCGGTGGTCCTGGACATCGCCGACCGCGTCCGCGAGCTCGCGGGCCCGGACACGTGGATCGTGAACTTCACGAACCCGGTCGGCATTGTCACCCGCGCGCTGCTCCAGGCAGGCCACAAGGCGATCGGCCTGTGCAACGTCGCGATCACCTTCCAGCGCTGGACCTCCGCGCTGCTGGGCGTCGACCCGTCCACGGTGGAGCTGGAGCACGTCGGCCTGAACCACCTGACGTGGGAACGCGGCGTGCACGTGAACGGCGTCGACCGCCTGCCCGAACTGCTCGCCGACCACGTCGAGGGCTTGGCCGAGCACATCGGCATCGACGGCGCCCTGATGCGCCGCCTGAATATGGTGCCGTCGTACTACCTGAACTACTTCTACAACCACGACGCCGTCGTGAAGAAGCAGCTCGACTCACCCCCGCGCGCCGAGGTGGTCTCGGCGGTGGAGAAGGAGCTGCTCGACATCTACAGCGACCCGTCGGTCGTGACGAAGCCGGACCAGCTGGGCCAGCGCGGCGGCGCCTACTACTCCGAGGCGGCCGTGCAGCTCGTCCACGCACTGACCGGCGGCGTCGGCGCGGAGAAGCACGTCGTGAACGTCCAGAACAACGGCACGCTCCCGTTCCTCCCGGACGACGCCGTCATCGAGGTCTCGTCCACAGTGGACGCCAACGGCGGCGTACCCCTCCCCGTCCGCCCGGTGGAGCCGTCCATCTCCGGCCTGATCTCGCACGTCACCGCGTACGAGTACCTGGCACTGGAGGCGGCGATTCACGGAGGACGCGACCGAGTGGCGAACGCACTTCTCGCCCACCCGCTGATCGGCCAGCACGCCATCGCGGACCAGCTGGCCGACGAGCTGGTCGCGCAGAACCGCGACCTGCTGCCGTGGGTGAAGGGAGCCTGACGACGATGACGGACCGGGTGCTCGCCATCGACGGCGGGAACAGCAAAACCGCAGTGCTGCTGGTGGACGCGGACGGCAAGGTGCTGGCGCAGGTGCGCGGCCCGGGAGCCCCTCCGCAGACCGTGGGCATGAAGCGCGGCTTGGACGTGTTCGAAGGCTTGGCGCGCGAAGCCGCAGCACAGGCGGGCCTGTCCCCCGACGAGCCGATCGCCCGGCACACGTCGGCCTACCTGGCAGGAGCGGACCTCCCCCGAGAGGAGGAGGACCTGACCCGAGCGATCTCCGAACGAAGCTGGTCCACCACCACCTTCGTGGGCAACGACACCTTCGCCCTGCTACGCGCCGGCACCGCGGCAGCAGGCGGCGTGGCCGTCGTCTGCGGCGCGGGCATCAACGCGGTAGGCGTGTCGCGAGACGGCCGAACCCACCGCTTCCCGGCCCTGGGCGCGATCTCCGGCGACTGGGGAGGCGGCGGCCAACTGGGCAACGACGCCCTCTGGCACGCAGTGCGAGCAGAAGACGGCCGGGGCAAACCCACCCTGCTCCTCCCCGCGCTCCTGAACCACTACAACGAGTCCTCCATCCTCGATGTGGTCGAAAAGATCCACTTCGAGGAACTGGAACTGGACCCGCACGCCCTCTGCCCGTTGGTCTTCGAGGCAGCCGCCCAAGGCGACGAGGTGGCGCTGACCCAGGTGGACCGCCTGATCGAGGAGATCGTCCTCCTCGCCACGGTCTCGATGCGCAAACTGGACCTGATGGACGAGCCGGTGGACGTGGTCCTGGGCGGCGGCGTCCTCACGAACACCGGCGAGACGGTGGTCGGCCCAGTCCGTCAGCAAATCCTGGAAACCGCACCCCTGGCCCAAGTCCGCCTGGTGGACGTCCCACCGGTGGTCGGCGCGGCCCTGCTGGGCCTGGACCACATCGGCGCCGCACCAGCAGCGGAACTGCGCCTCCGCTCCGCCTACGCCGACCGGCACCCGGCAACCACCCTGGACGTGGCGGCCAGCGGCTGATCCCCAGACCCCGTCTCAGGGGGTGAATCGGCGGCGGCGCCCCCTGAGACGGTCCAGCCCCACTGCCCGGGACTTTCGGCGGCGGCGTCCCGGGCAGTGGTCCCACTCTTCCCGCACCGAGCAGCGAGGCCGAAGGCGAGCCCACCACGAGGCCGAAGGCGAGCCGAAGCGAAGGCGAAGCCGAGCAGTCTTGGCTTTGGCTTTTGCTCTTGGCTTTTTCCATGCCCGGCAGGTGGGGTGGTCCCGTCACGAGCAGTGCTGACGCGTTTGCCGCGCCCCACGGAATCGCGCCCAACGCACGCAACAGCAAGCCGCCCAACCCAACAGGCGTGCCATCAACCCGCCCACGGCGCCGGCCCGGTCCTTGATCAGTTGGCGGGGTCCGGGGCGGAGCCCCGCGCCTGAAACAGGCACCCAACACGCCAACGCAACCGGCCCAGCCACTGTGACAAGCACGACACCCCTAAAAATTCCCCACCCCAAAATCCAGACGAATCCACCCGATTCCCCTCAACCTCCCCCGGATCGAGTGGTAAAAGAATCGTCACACATAGCGACTGAACCTACGATGCCGTAACCGACGGTGGCGTAACCAGCGGTTCGTTGTGCATGCTAACTAGTCGCCTGCGAAACGGGAGCCGCAGACAACAGGACAGCGTCGAGCACGAGGGGGATGTAGTGCTGCTGCGATGGAACAGTCTCGTGTCCCTGGGGGACAGCTTCACCGAGGGAATGGACGACCCCGGTCCGGGGGACACCTACGTGGGCTGGGCCGACCGCCTGGCCGGCATGATCGCGAGCCAGGCCCCGGAGTTCCGGTACGCCAACCTGGCGGTCAGGGGCAAGATGCTCCAGGAGATCATCGACGAACAGGTCCCGCTGGCGATCTCGCTGAAGCCGGACCTCGTCACGTTCTGCGGCGGCGGCAACGACATCCTGACCCCGAACAGCGACCCGGACGCCCTGGCCGAGGTCTACGAGGTCGCGGTGGCCGACCTGAGGGCGACCGGCTGCGACGTGGTGATCTTCACCGGCTTCGACACGCGGTCGACGCCGCTGCTCAGGAGCATCCGGGGCAAGGTCGCCATCTACAACACGCACCTGTGGTCGATCGCCGAGCGCTACCACTGCCGGATGGTCGACCTGTGGTCGATGCACGCGCTGCACGACCGCCGCGCGTGGAGCGAGGACCGGCTGCACCTGTCGCCGGCGGGGCACCAGCGGGTGGCGCTCAAGGCCGCCGAGGTGCTCGGGCTGACGGACGACCACTCGTGGAACGAGCCGTGGCCGGCGCTCCAGCAGATCGACTGGGTCACCCAGCGCAAGGCCGACCTGAAGTGGGCCCGCGAGCACGTCGTGCCGTGGATCGGACGGCAGCTGCGCGGTGAGTCGATGGGCGACGGACTGGCGCCGAAACGACCGGAACTGCTGCCGTTGGCCCGCTGCGCGGACGACAACTAGACGACAACCAGGTGAGAAAAAGCCCGACCGGCACTCTCCCCCGAATGCCGGTCGGGCCTTTCACGGCAGGCGCCTTACCCCCTCGGTAATCCCCCACTCGGCTGCCTGCACGTCCAACATCCCATGTTTTGGGACCATCCGACTAAACGCTCACTAAACCTCGGACGACATCGCGTCCAAAGCGGCCCGCACCTCGATCGCACGCACCGAGTTGACCTGCGCGTACAGGCGCAGCGCCTCCGTCAATTCCGCTGCCGCAGCAACGCGTTCCGCCCGCCGGAGCAACACGCCGCCGAGAACGTGCCTGCCGAAGCCCTCCAGGTACGTCACCTCGGCGACGGCGGCCTGGTCGACGACCTGCCGGGCGAGCGACTCGGCCTGGTCCAGCGAACCGGCCTGCAGGTGCAGCTCGGCGAGGTTCGCGAGGCCGCGGACCAACGCCACCTGGTCGCCGGAGCGGCGGTAGACCTCGACGGCGTGCGCCTGGTGCTGCAGCGCCACCTCCACGTGCCCGCGGGCCTGTTCGACCTGCGCCACGTTGTTCAGGCCGTGGCCCTCCCCGACCACGTCCCCCGACTGCTGCGCGAGCTGCACCGACTCCCAGAAGTGCAGCAGCGCCTCGTCGTGCTGCTCCAGCCGGAACAGGACGTCGGCGAGCTGGGCGAGGGTCAGCACCAGGTACTGGCGCTCGCCCAGCTCGGTCGCGAGCCGGTGCGCACGGCGGGCGTCCGGCAGCAGGACGGGACGTCCCAGCCGGGCGTTCGTCGTGTAGGTCGTGTCCAGCATCAGGACCTGGCCGAGGCGGCTCCCCGTCACCTCGGCCGCGGCCAGGCCGAACCCGACCAGCGCCACCCACTCCCCGGTGAGAGCGCGCACGGTCGCGTACGGGTGCAGCAACCTCACCAGCTGCCACACCTGGTCGTGCAGGCCCGCTTCGGCGGACGCGTGGACGACCGCGACGATGTTGGGCCACTCCTGGTCGAACCAGTCGATCGGGTCGGTGAACGCGGGCAACGCCGTGGAACCGTTGTCCCCCAACGTGAAGTCGAGCCCGTCGCGCGCCGGGCGGATGGCCCTGCGGACGTGGTCGCACGCGACGAGGTAGTAGTTCACCAAGCGCCGCAACGAGTCCGCGTCCGGACGGCCGGCGCCGCGCACGTAGAGGCGCACCAGCTCGTGCATCGTGAACCCGTCCGGCCACGGCTCGACCAGCAGGTTGACCTCGACGAGCTGCGAGAGCCGCGACCGGGCCGACTCGACGCGCGTGCGGGTCAGCGCGGCCACGGCGTGCGATGACATCCACCGGCCGGGCGCGAGGCCCACGGACTGGAAGGTCTCGCCGAGCTCGGACGGCAGGTCGCGGGTCGACAGGTCGAGCGCCCGCGACACCCCCATCCCCGCCTCCGGCAGGTCGAGGCCGCGCAACCGGTGACCGTCGTCGGCCAGCTCCCCCACCAGCTCCTCGACCGTCCACTCCGGACTGGTCACGAGCTTCGCCGCCGCCACCCGCAGCGCCAGCGGCAGCCCGCCGCACAGCTCGGCGAGCTTGCGGGACGCCGCCGGGTCCTCCTCCGACAGCGGCCTGCCCAGCACGTCGTCCACCAGCTCGCGCGCCGCGTCGTCGTCCAGCGCGCCGAGCTTGCGGACGCGGGCGCTGTTGGTGACGACCAGCCGTTCCATCCTGCTGCGCGACGTCACCAGCACCACCGACCCGGACCCCGGCGGCAGCAGCGGCTGCACCTGCTCGAACGCGGTCGCGTCGTCCAGCACCACCAGCACGCGGCGGCGGTGGAGCAGCGACCGGTACAGCCCGACGCGGTCCTCCACCGCGACCGGCACACCGTCGGCGGGAACTCCCAGCGCCACCAGGAACCTGGTCAGCACCTCGCCCGGTTCGGCGTCACCGAGCGACGCGAACAGCACGCCGTGCGGGAACATCTCGGGGTTCTCGTGGCCCCACGTGGTCGCGAGCGCGCTCTTGCCGATCCCGGGCGGGCCGGTCAACACCGCCACGGTCGTCGCTAGCAGGTTCCTGGTCGCGCACACGTCGTCCAGCCACGTCTTGTCGTCGTCGCGGCCGAACAACCGCGACGCGGACGCCGGCAGCAGCGCCGGTGCCACGATCCCGGCCCGTGGCGCGACGGGACGGGACTCCACCGGGCCGACCACGCTCAACGACGGGTCGTCGCGCAGCACCTGTTCGTGCAGCGACCGGAGCTGCGGGCCGGGGTCGATGCCCAGCTCGTCGACGGCGCGGCGCT
Source organism: Lentzea sp. (assembly GCF_036380075.1). Classification (NCBI taxonomy): domain Bacteria; kingdom Bacillati; phylum Actinomycetota; class Actinomycetes; order Pseudonocardiales; family Pseudonocardiaceae; genus Lentzea; species Lentzea sp. Next base: position 69,030 of record NZ_DASVFL010000363.1, read on the forward strand.
GGAACCGCTGGTAGGCCTCCAGCGCGTCGGCGCGCTGCCCGGAGCGGTAGAGGGCGCGCATGCTGTGGGCGACCAGGCGTTCCCGGAACGGGTACTCGGTGCACAGCCCGCGCAGCTCGCCCACCAGCTCCAGGTGGCGGCCGAGCTCCAGCTCGGCGTCGATGCGCTCCTCCAGCGCCGACAGCCGCAGCTCCTCCAGGTCCGAGGTCATCGGGTCGCCCGGCACGTCGGCGAGCACCGGCCCGCGCCACAGCCCCAGCGCCTCGCGCAGCAGGCCCGCCCTGATGGCGGCGGGCTTGCCGCGGGCGGACGCCACGAGCTGCCGGGCGCGGTGCAGGTCGAGGCGCCACGGGTCGACGGTCAGCTGGTAGCCGGTCGGGGTGGTGCGGATGGTGGCCGACCCGGCGGGGTCCGACTCGTCCAGCACCTTGCGCAACCGCGAGACGTACCCGTGCACGATCGTCCGCGCCGTGGCCGGAGGCGTGTCCGTCCACAGCGCGTCCACGATCTGGTCGATCGAGACGGGTCGGTTCGCCTCGACCACCAGCATGGCGAGCAGTCCGCGCATGCCGCGGCGGCCCAGCTGCACGAGCCGTCCGTCCGCGAGCACCTGGAGTGGTCCGAGCACGCCGAACTCGAGTCCGGTTTTGCTCCGCATACCCCTCCCCCTCCCGCGCTGACGTCGTCACTTCAACAGGTGGGAGGCTCGCCGTCTCAGATACAAGTTCGGTTCGAGTTTCGCCGTTCGCTACTGTTCACCTGTGCCGCGAGATCGGAACTCCGTGGTTGACCGCGGCGCCGGGTGCCTCCTCGGCGGCGCACTCGGTGATGCGCTCGGTGCCCCCGTGCAGTACCTGGGCTGGGCCGACATCCAGCGCGAACACGGCCCGGAGGGTGTCCTGGCCCCGCCGAAACCGGCCCTGTTCACCGACGACACCCAGCTCACGCTGTTCACCGCCGACGGCTACCTGCGCGCGTACGTCCGCGGCAAGCGGACCGGCGAGTGGGAACCGTCCGAGATGGTGTGGCACAGCTACCGGCGCTGGCTGGTCACCCAGCAGCAGCCTGCCCCCGAGCACGGGTCGACCGGCCTGCTGGCCGACGAACGGCTGTACGAGAGCCGCTCGCCGGGCCTGACGTGCCTGCGCGCGCTGGCGGCCGAGACACCGTCCACTCCGGAGAACCCGCACAACGAGTCGTCGGGCTGCAACGGCGTCACGCGCACCGCGCCGGCGGGCTTCGCCCCGTCCGCGGCCATCTCCTACGAGCTGGGCTGCCGCTTCGCCGCACTGACGCACGGCGGCACGGGCGGCTGGGTCTCCGGCGGCGCGCTGGCGCTGCTGGTGCACCTGCTGGCCGTGAAGGGCAGGCCGATCCGCGAGGCGATCGACCAGGTCATCGGCCGGGTGCTGCGCGACGACACGTACACCGCGACCGTGCTGACGCGGGCCGTGGTGCTGGCGGAGGAACACGACGGCGCCGCGTCCGTGCGCGTCGACCGGCTCGGCAGCGGCTGGACGGGCCCGGAGGCGCTGGCGATAGCGGTCTACACCGTGCTGACGCACCCGAAGCCGGCGCAGTTCGTGGACGCGATGCGCGCGGCCGCCAACCACTCCGGCGGCAGCGACGCGACGGCCGCGCTGACCGGCAACATCCTCGGCGCGCTGCACGGCGTGGACGCGCTGCCGCGCGACTGGCTGAGCGGCCTGGAGATGGTCGACGTCTTGGACGCGATGGGCCGAGACCTCGGCATGTCCGCAGTGGGCATGGACTTCAACGAGGACCGCTACGCCTGAGCGGACCGGCTGATCGAACGAGACCGCGCCACGCTTGCGAGTTCGTGCCGGTCGTCCGGTCACCCGCTCGTGCCGGAATCGGCGAAGCCCATTCCGGTGCGAGCGAGTCGGGCGGACGGCCGGCTTTTCGACGAACTCGCCGCCGTCTGCGGAGCAGCGGCCAAAAATACAGAGAGAGCCTGATGCAGCGCGCTCCCGAATTCGCGCTGCAGCAGGCTCTCCCGCACGAAGCAGTTGGTCGACAGCAGGCCGGGTCTTGCCCCGAGCGCGAGCTCCGATCCAGCTCTTGATCAACGAAAACGTGCCCCGGAGTCGAAGCTCCGTTGGCCGAACATGTTAACAGATGTGTACCGGAAGTCCAGGACTGGAGTGCACCTGACGATCTTCGTCGACGATGAACACCGCGCAGTCCTCCTGCGCCGCCGCCCACTCGATCCCGTCCCTGCCCAGCGCGAACGCCGCTGTGGCAGTGGTGTCGGCGATGGCGAGGTCGTCGCAGAAGACCGTGACCGAGAGCAACCCCGTCACGGGCAGGCCGGTGCGGCCGTCGAGGATGTGCTGCCCGCGTTCGTACAACGCTGACGTGGCAACGGCTCCGTCGCGCACGCCGAGCACGACGCTCACCCGGTCGGCGAGGTCGGGGTGCCGAACGCCGACGCGCCAAGGCTTTCCGGGCTCCGGCTCGCCGGCCGTGACGACGTCCCCACCGGCGTTCACGCAGAAGACCGAGGCACCGCCCTCCCGCAGGAGGTCCGCCGCCCGTTGCACGGCCCAGCCCTTCACCACCGCGCACGGGTCGAGGCCGCGGCCCGGCACCCGTGCCGTGAACGCGCCGCCCGTCGACTCCTCGTACCAGTCGCACAGCGACAGCACCTCGACCAGGTCCGGGCTGAGCTCGTCCTGGGTGAGCTCGCCGCGGTCGAGCCGCGAGACCTCGCTGTCGGGCTTGAACGGCGAGAACCGCGCGTCCACCTCGCGCAGCCAGGCGAACGCGCGGTCGGCCAGCGCGGCGTCGCCGTCGCGCAGGTCCACCGAGATCGGCAGGCCCATGACGTGCTCGACGCGCCGCGCGGACACGGTTACTTCGCCCCGTCGAGTGCGGCCTGCAGCGACGCCTTGTAGCCCTCGGAGGTCGCGGTCGCGCCGGACACCGTGTCGATGTCCGCGCTCTGCGCCTTCAGGGCCGACTGCCGCAGCAACGGCAGCGCCATGCGGGTCGGGTTGCTGTTGGGGGCGCGCAACGCCTTCACGTCGGTGATCTTCGTGCCCTGGAGCGTCACCTGCACCTGCACGGTGCCCTCGGACGTGTTCACCGCCGGTCCCGACACGCTCCGGGTCTGCGCCTGCTGCTGGGTCTGCTGTTGCTGGGTGGTCGGCGCCGCAGCGGACGTCTTCGGCGCGGCCGACCCCGTGGTCTTGGGCGCGGTCGTCTGCGGAGCCGGAGCCTGTTGCTGCTGCGGCGTCTCCGGCGCGGCGACCTCGCTCAGCTCGCCGCCGTGGCCCTCGCTCGGCGAGTACAGCCACACCGGCACCAGGCCGGCGACGCTCAGCACCAGAACGGGAATTGCCCTCTTCACGTCGTCAGACCTCTCAGTTGGCCAGCGCGAAGCGCTCGGCGTGGACCTGGCCGGCGGGCACCCCGAGCTCGTCGAGGCTCTTCACCACGGCGTCGGTCATGCCGTTCGGTCCGCAGATGAAGACGTCGCGGTCCTGCACGTCCGGGACGAGCGCGACGAGGTTCTCCGGCCCGAGCAGCGGGCCGTTCGGGGTGATGGTCTTCGAGGAACCGGTGACCAGCCGCAGCACCGCGCCCTTGGCCCGCACGAGGCCCTCGATCTCGCGCAGCAGCACGGCTTCGCGGGGGTCGGTCACCCGGTACAGCACCACGACGTGGCCCTGGATCTCCTCCAGCAGCGCGCGGATCGGCGTGACGCCGACACCGCCGGCGACGAGGAGCGCGTTCGGCTTGGTCTGGTGCATGGTCGTGAAGGCGCCGTACGGGCCCTCGGCGAAGACGCGGGTGCCGACCTTGACGTTGCGGACGTCGGCGCTGCCGGTGCCCAGCGCCTTCGCGGTGAGCCGCAGGTACCTGCCGTTCGGCGCCGCGGACAGCGAGAACGGGTTGGCCTGCCACCAGCGGTCCTTGGTCACGAAGCGCCACAGGAAGAACTGGCCGGCCTTCGCGGGCAGCTGGTCCAGGTCCCTGCCCTCGATGTAGACCGAGACGACGTTGTGCGCCTCGGGCACGACGGCGGCGACCCGGAACTGGTGGCGCCAGTTGCGCCACAGCGGCAGCGCGACGCGTCCGATGAGGACGGACCCGAGGGCGACCGTCCAGAGGATCCACCAGTAGGCGGTGGCGAGCGCGGAGTTGCGGAACGTGCTGCCGACGGCGACCTGGTGCGTGAACGCCAGGAAGATCGCGATGTAGGTGTACAGGTGGACGAAGTGCCAGGTCTCGTAGGCCATCCGGCGCCGCGCGAAGCGGGCGGAGACCACCCCGACGACCATGATGATCGCCCACGCCACGAGCGCGCGGAGGATGCCCTCCAGCTCGGTCGCCTGCCGGACGACCTCCGCGACCGGGCCGTCGTCGCCCGCGTTGCCGAACGCGATGAAGACCAGGTGGCCGATGAGCATCCAGAAGATCGTGAAGCCGGTCCAGCGGTGCCACGCCGTCAGCTTGTCCATGCCCAGGCGGCGGTCGAGCCACGGCAGGCGGGCGACCAGCAGCAGCTGGAACGCCATCGCGAGCGCGCCGTAGAGCCCGGTCAGCCTGCCGAAGTTGACCAGCTTGTTCGAGCCGACGCCGGCGGCGTTGAACAGGTAGGTGGCGAACGCGGCGTTGGCCAGGAGGAACACGTAGAGGCCGGCTTTGGCCAGCACCTTGTGCGGCGTCGCGCGCCCGGCCGGAGCCGGTCGCACGGGGTGCTGCAGGGTGGTCGTCACGGCGGGCTCCTCGATCTGGCGGTCGCTGGTCGTTCGTCGTAGATCCTCAGCGTCCGAGCTGTGGCTCCCCTTTGCGCGGCCTGTCGAGTTCCTGTCGATCGAGCGGGCCGGGCACCGGGTGACGCACCATGAGCACGTGGACAAGGGGAACTCGGTTCGATTGCTCGTCGTGGACGACGAGCCGCACATCGCTGACCTCGTCGCGACGGTGGCCCGGTACGAGGGCTGGCAGGCCGCGACGGCGCTCAACGGCGAGGAGGCCCTCAGAGAGGCCGCCGAGTTCCACCCGGACATCGTGGTGCTCGACCTCATGCTTCCCGACCTGGACGGATTCACCGTTCTCGATCGGCTCCGGTCGGCCGGAGCGATGGTCCCGGTGGTGTTCCTGACGGCTCGCGACGGCACCGCGGACCGGGTGGCGGGCCTCACCAGGGGTGGCGACGACTACCTCGTGAAACCGTTCTCCGTCGAGGAGCTGATGGCCCGGCTCAGGGCCGTGCTGCGCCGTTCGACGGGTCCGTCGTGGAAGCGGTCGGTGCTGAAGGTCTCGGACCTGGTGATGGACGAGGACACCCGCGAGGTCCGCCGTGGCGGCAAGCTCGTGACGCTCACCCCGACCGAGTACGAGCTGCTGCGGTACCTCATGCGCCGCTCGCCGGCCGTGCTGACGAAGGCGCAGATCCTCGACCACGTGTGGGAGTACGACTTCGGGGGCCGGTCGAACGTGGTCGAGCTGGTCATCTCGCACCTGCGCCGCAAGCTCGACGACGGCCGCGAACCGCTGATCCACACCGTCCGCGGCGTCGGGTACGTGCTCCGCAGAGCAGCGGAATGAGGCCCGTGGTCACACCCGTCGGCGAGTGGAGGCTCGGTACCCGCCTCGCCCTCGGTCTCTGCGCGCTCGCGCTCACCGTGTTCGTGATCGTCGGCTGGGTCATGGTGGCGTCGATGCAGACGTTCCTCGACCGCCGTCTCGACGACCAGATGGTGATCAGCCAGACGAGCGCGGTGAAGGAGATCGCCTACTACGGCAAGGTCAGCAAGCTGCCGCCGGACTGGTTCGCCGTCGTCTACAAGATCGAGGACGGCCAGGCGAAGGCCCTGCCGGGAGAGCAGCAGCCGCAGGACCGCGAGGAGTTCGACGACCTCGCGGCGAAGGCGCTGAAGGCGGACACGTTCGCGACGGACTACCTGCGCGACGAGGGGAAGTTCCGGCTGCGCGCCTGCCAGGTCGTGAAGGACGAGTACATCCTGGTCAGCGCGGCCCCGATGCAGGACAGGGACGGCACGATCTCCCAGCTCGTCACGGTCGGCGTGGTCGCGTTCCTGGCCGCGCTGGTCGCACTGGTCGTGGGCGGCCAGGCGTTGATCCGCAAGGGCATGCGGCCGCTGTCGGACATGGCCGACACCGCGCACGACATCTCGTCGCACGACCTGACCGACTCGGCCGACCTCACCGTGCGCGTGGACGGCAGCGGCGGCGGCGTCGAGGTGGAGGAGCTGCGCGAGGCGTTCAACAAGATGCTCGCGCACATCGACTCGTCGCTGGCCGCCCGCACGGCCGCGGAACAGCGCCTGCGCCGGTTCATCGCCGACGCCTCGCACGAGCTGCGCACGCCGCTGACGTCGTTGCGCGGCTACGCGGACCTGTTCAGGTACGCGGCCGCGAACGAGCCGGGCGAGCGCGAGAAGCACCTGGAGAAGCTGCGGTCGGAGGCGGCGCGGATGAGCGTGCTGCTCGACGACCTGCTGCTGCTGGCCCGCTTGGACTCCGCGGCGTCCGAACCGCCGTTGCGCCCGGAGGAGCTCGACCTGGCGGTGGTCGCCGAGGCGGCGGCGGACGCGTTCCGCGCGGCCCGCCCGTCGCACTCGCTGGAGCTCGACGCCGACACGGTGACCATGACCGCGGACGCGACCCGGCTGCGGCAGGTGCTCGACAACCTGCTGACCAACGCGGCCGTGCACACGCCGGCCGGCACGGCGGTACTGCTGAAGGTGACGGCCGAGAACGGCTGGGCGGTGGTGCGGGTGAGCGACACCGGCCCCGGCATCCCGGAGACCGACCAGGCGCGGATCTTCGACCGGTTCTACCGCGTGGACGACTCGCGGACCCGCCAGCGCGGCGGCAGCGGCCTGGGCCTCGCCGTGGTGCGGTCGCTGGTGGAGGCGCACGGCGGCACGATCGAGCTGGCCAGCCGGCCGGGGGCGACGGTGTTCACCATCCGCCTCCCCCGGCACCTCGGCTAGCTCATTCGGCCTGCGAGCTCTGCGCCCACAGGTCGATGCCCGACTCGACGGCGTACTTGTCGATCTCGGCGAGCTCGTCGTCGGTCAACGGCGGCGCCTGCAGCGCGGCGAGGTTCTGCTCCAGCTGCTCCACCGACGAGGCGCCGATCAACGCCGACGTGACGCGCGGGTCGCGGATCGTCCAGGTCAGCGCGAGCTGGGCGAGCGACTGGCCGCGCGAGGACGCGATCTCGTTGAGCGCCCGGATCCGGCGGAGGTTCTCGTCGGTCAGCAGGTCCGTCGACAGCGACTTGCCCTGCGTCGCGCGCGAGCCCTCAGGGATCCCGTCGAGGTAGCGGTCGGTCAACATGCCCTGCGCGAGCGGCGAGAACGCGATGCAGCCCGCGCCGACCTCCTCCAGGGTGTCGAGCAGCTCCGGCTCGATCCAGCGGTTGAGCATCGAGTACGACGGCTGGTGGATCAGCAGCGGCACGCCGGCGTTCTTGAGCAGCTGGGCGGCCTCCCGCGTCTTGGCGGGCGAGTACGACGAGATGCCGACGTACAGCGCCTTGCCCTGCTGGACGGCGGACACGAGCGCGCCCATCGTCTCCTCGAGCGGCGTCTCCGGGTCGAACCGGTGCGAGTAGAAGATGTCGACGTAGTCGAGACCCATCCGCGTCAGCGACTGGTCGAGCGAGCTGAGCAGGTACTTGCGGCTGCCCCACTCCCCGTACGGGCCGGGCCACATGTCGTAGCCCGCCTTGGTGGAGATCACCAGCTCGTCGCGGTACGGCCGGAGGTCGTCCTTCAGGATCTGCCCGAAGGTGATCTCGGCGGAGCCGTAGGGCGGGCCGTAGTTGTTCGCGAGGTCGAAGTGCGTGACACCGAGGTCGAACGCCCTCCGCGCGATCCCGCGGCCGGACTCGTAGGGCCGGTCGCCGCCGAAGTTGTGCCACAGGCCGAGCGAGATGGCGGGCAGCTTGAGACCGCTGCGTCCCGTCCGCCGGTAGGTCATCTGGTCGTAGCGCGCGCTATCCGCGAGGTAGGACATGGTGACCACGATGTCATGTCCCGATGAGACGGACGACTGTTTACCGGTGAACACGACCAGCCTTGCGGACGATCACCCCGCCCCGCCGGCGGAGCCCGCTGCGACACCGGACGGCGAACTGGCGAACGGAGCAGGCCCGTGGGGCCGCTGACCCCCGGCCGGACGTTCGCCGCGGCCTTTACCGGAGCCGTTCGCAAAAGCGAGGATTCGTCATATCGAAATGAGATGAGGGTCCGCCCACCTGGGCGAACCCTCTTCCGCTTTGGAGCCGGCGAGGGGAATCGAACCCCTAACCTTTCGCTTACAAGGCGAGTGCTCTGCCAATTGAGCTACGCCGGCCTGGCGGTGTTCGCGAACATGGTAAGCGCCCGTTGCTGGTGCTCCCTGCGGCGAACGGTCTGCTCTCAGTGTGATCGGATTGCTCCGACCGGAGCCGGACCAACCAACTGAGTGGATCAGAGCGCCGAGCAGGGCGCCTTGACCAGGTCAGGAGGGTAATCGACGGACAGTGATCATGTCCTCCTTTTCGGGTCGCCCGATCGGAGGTGGTCGACGCCACAGCTTCTGTCGAAGTGCCCGTCACGATCGCGCAACGGAGGTGCGAGAGATTTCAACCAACAACCTGCACGGCCCCTCGCTGCCCGACGACACCACTGTTCACCTGGTCCTTGATCTCGCCCTCAGGATCGGTGAGGTCCAAATGTCCAGCGGGGCCGGCGCGGCCGATGTGACAGCGACGATTCTTTCCGTCACCGAGAGCTATGGACTTCCGCACACGGAAGTCGACGTGATCTACACCTCCATCAGCGTGTCGTGCCATCGGGGTACCGAGGCGCCTCCGATCACCGCCGTGCGGGTGGTCCGGCAGCGCAGTCTCGACTACACCCGGCTGGCCGCCGTCGAGCACCTCGTGAACAACCTCGGGCCGATCGAGGACGCCCACGCCGAGCTCGAGGACATCACCAACGCCAAGCACCCGTACCCGCGCTGGGTCGCCACCGCCGCGTGGGGCGGGATGGCCGCCGCGGTCGCGTTCCTCGTCGGCGGCGGGGTGGTACTCGCGCTCACGGCCGCGGCCATCACCGCCGTGGTCGACCGGGTCGGCAGGGTCCTCAACCGCCGCGCGCTGCCGTTCTTCTTCCAGCAGCTGGTCGGCGGCGCGCTCGGAACCGGTGCGGCGCTGGCCGTCTACGCGACCGGGCTGCTCCCCGTGCGCCCGAGCCTGCTGGTCGCCGTCGGCATCGTCGTGCTGCTCTCCGGGCTCGCGCTCGTCAGCACCGTGCAGGACGCGATCTCCGGCTACAACGTCACCGCCGCCGGCCGCACGGTGGAGACCGTGCTGCTCAGCGCCGGGCTGATCGCGGGCGTCGCGCTGGCGATCCGCACCGCCGTCCACTTCGGACTGGACATCAGGCTCAGCGACCCGCTGCCCGCGCTGATCTCCGCGGTGCCGATGCAGTTCGCGGCGGGCGCGGCGACGAGCGCGTTCTTCGCACTCGCCTGCTACGCCCAGCCCCGCGCGCTCATGGCCGCCGCCGTCTCCGGCGCGATCGGCACGGCCGCCTACGGTCTCGCGACGAGCTTCGGCCTGGACGCGCTGCTGGGCTCCGCCGCGGCCGCCGCGATCACCGGGTTCGGCGGCGCGACGCTGACCCGCAGGCTGGGCATCCCAACACTCGTCGTCGCGCAGGCCGGGGTCGTGCCGCTGCTGCCCGGCTGGACCACCTACCGGGGCCTGTTCCAGCTCACGGCCGAGGGCGACCCGGCCGGGCTCAGCACGCTCGTCTTCGCGAGCGGCATCGCACTGGCCCTCGCCGGGGGCGTGGTGTTCGGCGAGTACCTGGCCCAGCCGGTGCGCACCGGTCTGGGTCGTTTGGAACGCAGGTTCGCCGGTCCACGGCTGTCCGGGCCGCTCAGGCCCACCAAGCGTCGGTTGGAGTGAACCTGCTTGTGACCGCCGTTACACGACACGCGACACGTTCGCGTCGGCACTAGCCTGGGCATTTGTGAGCATGGACATTGGCGAGAACGGGGCGGAGTTCGTAGTCGTGGCCAACCGGCTGCCGGTTGACCTGGAGCGTCTGCCCGACGGGACGGAGCGCTGGAAGCACAGCCCAGGAGGGCTGGTGAGCGCGCTCGAACCCTTCCTCCGCTCACACAGCGGCGCGTGGGTCGGCTGGCCGGGCGTGGCCGACGCCGACGTGGCGCCGTTCGAGGACGACGGCCTGCTGCTGCACCCCGTCGAGCTCTCGACCAAGGAGGTCGAGGACTACTACGAGGGGTTCTCGAACGGCACGCTCTGGCCGCTCTACCACGACGTCGTGGCGCAGCCCGCGTTCCACCGGCACTGGTGGAACACCTACGTGAAGGTCAACCAGCGCTTCGCCGACGCGACCGCGAAGGTGGCCGCGCAGGGCGCGACCGTGTGGATCCAGGACTACCAGCTCCAGCTCGTCCCGGCGATGCTGCGCGAGCAGCGGCCCGACCTCAAGATCGGCTTCTTCCTGCACATCCCGTTCCCGCCGGTCGAGCTGTTCATGCAGCTGCCGTGGCGCACGGAGATCATCCGCGGCCTGCTCGGCGCCGACCTGGTGGGCTTCCACCGGCCCGGCGGCGCGCAGAACTTCCTCTGGCTGGCCCGCAGGCTCGTCGGCCTGGAGCCCAGCCGCGGCACGGTCGGCGTCCGCACCCGTCCGGGTGTCGTGCAGGTCGGCGACCGCACGGTGCGCGTCGGCGCGTTCCCCATCTCGATCGACAGCGCGGGCCTCGACGCGGTGGCCCGCCGCAAGGAGACGCAGGCCCGCGCGAAGCAGATTCGAGCGGACCTCGGCAACCCGAAGCGCATCCTGCTCGGCGTGGACCGCCTCGACTACACGAAGGGCATCGACGTCCGGATCCGCGCTCTCTACGAGCTGATCGCGGACGGACGCGTCGACCCCGAGGACGTCGCGATGGTCCAGCTCGCCACGCCCAGCCGGGAGCGCGTCGACCACTACGTGACGATGCGCAAGGACATCGAGCAGTCCGTCGGCCGGATCAACGGCGAGTTCGGGCGCGTCGGCAAGCCCGTCGTGCACTACCTGCACCAGTCGGTGAACCGCGAGGAGCTCGTCGCGTTCATGAGCGCGGCGGACGTCATGGTCGTCACGCCCGTTCGGGACGGAATGAACCTCGTGTGCAAGGAGTACGTGGCCTGCCGATATGATCTTGGTGGAGCTCTGGTGCTCAGCGAGTTCGCCGGCGCTGCCGCAGAACTGACCAGTGCGTTCCTGGTGAACCCCCACGATCTGGACGGTGTCAAGAACGCACTGCAGGCCGCCCTCGACATCGATCCCGCTGAAGGCCGCCGTAGGATGCGCGCGCTGCGCCGCCAAGTCCTCACCCACGACGTTGACCGTTGGGCAAGGTCGTTCCTGGAGGCGTTGGGCACGCAGACCTCGGTCTGAATCCTTTCAGATCCCATGACCCATCGAGTGCTCCAGGAGGGGCGTTGACCGCCGAGGCCCTCCCCGCCGAACTGCGCCGAGCGATCGTCCAGCTCGCGCGGACCCCGCGACTACTTGTAGCCAGCGACTACGACGGAACACTCGCTCCGATCGTGGCCGACCCCGAGCAGGCCCGCCCGCTCCCGGAGTCGGTGAACGCACTGCGTTCACTCGCGTCGCTGCACGAGACCACCTCAGCAGTGATCTCCGGACGTGCACTGCGCGACCTGGCCACGCTGTCCCGTCTACCCGGCGAGGTCCACCTCGTCGGGTCGCACGGTTCCGAGTTCGACGTCGGTTTCGTCCACGCGCTGGACGGTGACGCCAAGGCGTTGCTGCGCCGGCTCGAAGCCGAGCTGGAACAGATCGCCGACGGCCAGGAGGGCGTCCAGCTCGAGGTCAAGCCCGCCTCGGTCGCCGTGCACGTGCGCCGTGCCGCGTCCGAGGCGATCGGCGAGGCCGTGCTGTCGGCCGTCCGCTCCGGCCCGTGCACCTGGGACGGTGTGCAGGTCACCGAGGGCAAGGCCGTGATCGAGCTCGCCGTCGTCGAGACGAACAAGGGCCAGGCGCTCGACATCCTGCGCCACCAGGTCGGCGCCACCGCGGCGATCTTCCTGGGCGACGACGTGACGGACGAGAAGGCGTTCGCGCGCCTGTCCGGCCCGGACGTCGGCATCCGCGTGGGTGCCGGCGAGTCGCTGGCCGAGCACTACGTCGCCGACCCGTCCGACGTCGCGACCGTGCTCGCGTTCCTCCTGGAGGAGCGCAGGGCGTGGCTGCACGGCGACCAGGCCGTGCCGATCGAGCGGCTGACGATGCTCGCGAACGAGCGTTCGGTGGCGCTGGTGACGCCGGACGCCAAGGTGAACTGGCTGTGCCACCCCGAACCGGACTCGGCGGCGATCTTCGCCGACCTGCTGGGCGGACCGGCCGCGGGCCACTTCTCGATCAAGCCGGAGCACGGGTCGCTGCCGCTGGGCCAGCGCTACCTGCCGGGCACGATGATCGTCGAGACCCGCTGGTCGCGGCTCCTGGTGACCGACTACCTGGAGCAGAACCTCGCCTCGCACCGCACGGACCTCGTGCGGCGGATCTCCGGCTCCACGAACGCGGTGATCACGTTCGCGCCGCGGCCCGAGTTCGGCCAGGTGCCGGTGCGGCTGCTGCGCGAACGCGACGGCCTGCGCGTCGTCGGCACCTCGGACCCGATGGTGCTGCGCTCGCCGGGCGTCGACTGGGAGATCACCTCCGACGGCCAGCAGGAGACCGCACGTGCCGTCGTGCGTCCGCGTGAGGGCGCGCCGGTGTTGCTGGAGCTGCGCTGCGGCACGGACGACATCTCCGAGCACCCGCTGAACGAGTCGGTGCGCCGCGACCTCGCGGCGAGCTACTGGTCCGACTGGGCCGCCGGCCTGCACCTGCCGAAGGTGCAGACGGACCTGGTGCTGCGCTCCGCGCTGACGTTGCGCGGCCTCGTGCACAAGGACTCCGGCTCGATCATGGCGGCGGCCACCACGTCGCTGCCGGAGGAGCTCGGCGGCGTCCGCAACTGGGACTACCGCTACTGCTGGCTGCGCGACGGCGCGATGACCGCCGCCGCCCTGGTGTCGGTCGGCTCGTACGCGGAGGCCGACGGCTTCCTGGCGTGGCTGCACGGCGTCCTGGAGACCATCCCGGGCCCGGAGCGCCTGCACCCGCTCTACACGCTGCACGGCACCCAGCTGGGCGCAGAGGCCGTCATCGACACGCTCCCCGGCTACGCGGGCTCGCGTCCGGTGCGCGTGGGCAACCTCGCGAACCAGCAGGTGCAGCTCGACGTGTTCGGCCCGGTCGTCGACCTGGTCGTGCAACTCGCCACCGCGCGCGGCGCGCTGTCGGACGCCGACTGGGCCATGGTCCAGGCGATGGCCGAGGCCGTCTCCCGCCGCTGGCACGAGCCCGACCACGGCATCTGGGAGGAACGGCACGCGCCGCGCCACCACGTGTACTCGAAGGTCATGTGCTGGCTGACCATCGACCGCGCGATCAAGCTCGGCGAGCAGTTCGGCCGCGAGCTGGACCCGTCCTGGGTGCCGCTGCGCGACACGATCTCCACGGACGTGCTGAAGAACGGCTGGAACGACGAGGTCCAGTCGTTCACCACGGCCTACGACGGCGACGACCTGGACGCCGCCTCTCTGTTCGTCGGCCTGTCGGGCCTGATCGACCCGACCGACGAGCGCTTCCAGTCGACGGTGACGGCCATCGAGGCGGAGCTGCGCTCCGGCTCCACGGTCTACCGCTACCACCGCGACGACGGCCTGCCGGGCGACGAGGGCGGCTTCCACCTCTGCGCCGCCTGGATGATCGAGTCCTACCTGCTCACGGGCCGCCGCACCGAGGCAGAGGAACTCTTCGGCCAGATCGTCGCGGCCGCAGGCCCCACCGGCCTGCTCCCGGAGGAGTACGACCCGATCGCAGAACGCTCACTGGGCAACCACCCGCAGGCGTACTCGCACCTGGGCCTGATCCGCTGCGCCCAGCTGCTCTCGCAGTAGCACCCAGCCGCCGCGGTCCACTCAGGGCCGCGGCGGCACCTTCTCGATGATCGTCGCAATCCCCGGCGAGCTCCCGAGCAACGTGATCCGATCACTGCGCACGAGATGCCCCCAAGCAGCCGGCACGAACGGCCGCAACCGCGCCGTGGCACTCTCCCCGGCCTTGAGCACGGGCTTGGACTCGATCCACAACGCCGCCACCCGCTGCTGGTTGCCCGTGACGTCCCAGGTGGGCCGCTCCCCTCGAGCCTGCAACGGCTCAGCGCCCTCAGCCAACGTCAGCGAGACGCGCCACAACCCTTGGATCGACTCCACGCAACGCCACTGGAACCAGGCGTCGTCGCCCTCCATCTGCGTGGCCGCCTCGGCAAGCAGAGCCCAGTACCGAGGCGTCTGCCAAGTGTTCCCACCGAACTCGCCGAGCAGGTCGAGGACCAGCTCCCACTCCTCGAGATCCACGTAGTCGAGCAGGTCAGCGGTACGAACCTCGCGCGGCACCAAGCCCACGGCGAACCGCAACAGCTCACCGATCTCGAGGTCGTGTCTCCCCAACACCCAGATATTCGATCACGCCACCAGAACAGAACAAGGACGCCCCACCGCGAAGCCGAAGGCGAGCCAACGCGAAGCCGAAGGCGAGCCAGGCGCGAAGGCGAAGCCGAGCCGTCCTGTCTTTGGCTTGAAACAGAAGGTTCCGGTGGGGTGGTCCCGTCACGAGCCGTGCCCAGCACTCGCTGCACGTGAGGAGGGGTGTCAACTCGACACGCTGGAGTTGTCCCCGGTTCCCGGACACGGGGTGTTCACGCAGCGTAGGTGATGCGTGTTTCGGTGGGGGTTCGGTAGCCGACTGTCGAATGTAGACGGTTGTGGTTGTAGTAGTGCAGGTAGCGGAAGATGTCGGATCGTGCCTGGTGGCGGGTGGTCCAGGCGGTGGTGTCGATCTCGGTTTTGAGGGTGGCGAAAAAGGCTTCGGCGACGGCGTTGTCGTAGCAGGAGCCTTTGCGTCCGACCGAGGACCGGATCCCGTGGCGGGTGAGGGTGTCGCGGAAGTCGCGGGAGGTGTACTGGGTGCCGCGGTCG
>NZ_DASVFL010000364.1:0-21994 GCF_036380075.1 Lentzea sp.
GCCTGCTCCAGCTCGTCCCCGCGGATCGTCCCGTCCCCGTCGTGGTCCAGCTCCCGCATGGCCGCGATCAGCTCGTGCCGCCGGGGCGAGTGGTCCAGCAGCCGCGTGTACTCGTCCTGCCGCACCTCGCCGTTGCCGTCCCGGTCCACCAGCCCGCGCACCACCGCGGCGACCGCGCCGAACCCGTGGTCGCGGGACGGCACGCCCGGATAGCGGCCGTCGGCCAGTGCCACGTTGTACGCCGCGACGGTCACGGTGCCGTCGGACGGTGTGCGGGTCGCCTCGCACAGCTGCTCCCACCACGACCGGAACGCCTCGTGGACGTGGTCCTCGTCCTTCTCGTCCAGGTCGAAGTGCGTGCTGATCTCGCGGGCCATCGCGAGCAGGTCCGGCCAGCGCAGCCTGCCGTCGCCGTTCTGGTCCAGCACGGTCTCGAAGAACGACTCGGGCGCCGCGGCGACGCGCGGTGTGGCGGCGGCCCTGATCGAGGCGGCGGCCAACGGCATGTAGCGCCACGGCTTCGGCAGGAGGTCGAAGACCAGGCGCACCGACTGGTGCAGGCCGTCGACCAGCAGGCCGAGGCCCGGCACGGTGGTGAGGCGCAGGCGTTCGCGGTAGGCGGCGGGCAGCGTCACGGCGGTGGCCTGGACGGCGGCGGTCACCACGGCGTAGCGCACCGGTGCCCAGAGCAGCTCCGGGATCGGCAGGCCCGGCGGCACCGGCAGGCGGTAGACGCTGCCGGACAACAGGTCGCGGACCGTCGTGTTGTCCTCCAGCACGTCGGTGACCACGTGGTCGAAGTACGCCTGGAACTCCTCGGGCGTGGCCGGGAGGTCGTCGGCGGACAGGCCGAACTCCTGCCCGAGCCGCCGCCACTCGTCGTAGAAGCGGCCGGTCTCCTCCGGGGACAACGGCTCGCCGCCGAGGCGTTGCATGGTCAGCACGGCTTCGTACAACGTCAGGTGCACCCACGCACGCGCGGTGGTGTCGCCCGCGTCGAACGGCCTGCCGTAGCCGTCGGTGCCCTGCATGCGGCGGTGCAGGCGTTCCAGCCGTGCGAGCTCACGGCGTTGCTCGGCCGCACTGCCGTAGACGTACGTGTGCAGGCTTTCCAGCGTGCGCAACAACCTCCGCCACGGACGTGCGTTGTAGACGGAGTACTCGGCCACCGCGGCACCCACGGCCGGATGCGCGGCCTGCAACACGAGCGCGCGGTGCATCACCAGCAGGTACCGCCACTGACCCAGTCGGTCCCATGTGCTCGATCCCGGCCCCAGCGCCACTTCGACGGTCATGGCGCCGAAGCTAGTCACGGCGCCGGGGCCGGAGATCGGAATTCACCTCATGAGGTCACGGAATCCACCCGCTCGCGCGAACTCAGCGCCGGTACACGCCGAGCTCGTACAGCGAGTAGCCCCACCCGGTTCCGCGTTGGGTGGCGTACAGCCGCACGTACCGACCGGTGGCCGTGACGTCGATCGAGTCCACACCGCCGTTGCCGCTCGTCGTGCCGTAGACGGACCTCCACGCGTTGCCGTCGTCCGACACCTGGATCTCATACGCACGGCCGAAAGCGCCTTCCCACACCAGCTGCACGTGCTGGAACGTCGTGACGGCGCCGAGGTCGACGCGGAGCCACTGCGGGTCGGCCCAGTCGGTGGCCCAGCGCGAACCGGCGTTGCCGTCCACCGCGTTCGACGGCGGGAACGGCGCGCCGTCGCCGACCTGCTGGTACGACGACGCCGTGACGGCCTTGCCCCGCGCCACGTTCACGCCGGACGGCTGCGGCGCGACGACCCGGACCGAGCGGGTCTCGATGCCGATGTTGCCGCGGCCGTCCTCGGCCATGACGTAGACCTTCCACACGCCGAGGCGGTCCGGCGCGGTGACGGTCAGCCTGCTCCCGGTGACCTGGACCGGAGTACCCGCCAGGCCGCCGCTCCCGTCGACGTACTTGCTGTTGAACGCCGCGGACCACGTCAGGGCGTCGCCGTTCGGGTCGGACGCCGCCACGTCGATCGTCAGCGGCGCACCGGCGGCGACCGTGGCCGGAGCGTTCATCGACGAGATCACCGGCGGGGTGTTCGCGGGGGTGGCACCGCCGAAGGCCCGTTGCACGGCGTAGAACGACAGCCGCTTCTTGCCCGCGGGCGTCAGGTTGAACCAGACGGCGCCGAAGTCGTTCTCGGTGCCGTAGTGGAACAGCGTGCCGCCGAAGGAGACGCCGGTGTGGCCGACGATGCAGTTCCACGCCTGGGTGTAGCCGTCGCGCTTCTGCACGTCGGTCGGTTCGAGAGGCACGCCGTTGGCGTCGTTGGGCACCTCCCACTCACCGGCGGGTCCGGCCTCGGTGAGGATGTACGGCTTGGTGTAGCCGCCGTCGACCCAGTCCTGACGCACCTTGCAGACGTTGCCGTAGGAGTTGACGGCGTACAGGTCGAGGTCGGGCGTGTAGGCCTTGAGGTAGACCCATGCACCGGTCCACGCGTCGGTGTTCGTCACCGGGTGGTTGGCGTCGATCGCGTGGATCGCGCGCGCCGCCTCGTTGATGTACCGGGCGTAGGCGATGCGCTGGTTCTCCAACTCGGTGCCGGAGTAGCAGTTCTGCAGACCGAGGATGGACTCGTTGCCGACGTTCCACATCAGCACGCCGGGGTGGTCCTTGTAGGTCGTGACCCACTGCCGGATCTGGCCGAGCGTGTCGGCCTTGTACTGCGCGTCGGTCACGTAGTTCACGCAGCCGCCGGAACCGGGACCACCGCCGGGCTGCAGCCAGAAGCCGTTGATCACGCGCAGGCCGTTGGCCGCCGCCGCGTCCAGCAGCGGGCGGGTCGACGCGTCCGTGCCCCAGGTCCGCAGGGTGTTGGTGCCCAGGGACTTCAGCTCCGGCATGTACCGCGCGGCGTCCGCGGCAGGCGGGCCCCAGGTCAGGCCCTTCACGGTCCAGGGCTTGCCGTCCACGGTGAGCTGCCAGTTGCCCTGCGACCCGGTCACGTGCACGCCGGTACCGGGTGGCGGGTTCGAGCCCTGCTCGCCGTAGACGCGCAGCTCCCACAACGAGACGCCGTACCCGTTGGCGCGCTGCGTCGAGTACACGCGGACGTACCGGCCGCTGCCGCTGACGTCGTAGCCCTGCCGGCCGCCGGTCGCCCCGGTCACCGATCGGATCGGTGTCCACGAGTCGCCGTTGCCCGACACCTGGATCTCGAACGCCGTCGCGTACGCCGACTCCCAGTCGAGCTCGACGCGCGTCACGGCCGAGGTCGCGCCGAGGTCGACGCGCAGCCACTGCGGGTCGCTCCACGCGCTCGACCACCGGGTGCCGCCGTCGCCGTCGACGGCCGCGGACGCGGGGGTGCCGCCGTTCTCGGTCGACGAGGCGACGGCGGGTCTGCCCTGCGAGAGCAGGGCGGGAGCGGCGTGCGCGGGGAGCACTGCCAGGCCTAGCAGCACGGCGACGAACGTGCCGATGGAGCGGACGCGGACCATCGCGCCTCCTGCCACGAGTAGGGGTGTGTGCGTGGAGAGCGCTCTCACAACCCTGCCGCCGAACGTTACGACCAGACGTCGGCAGTGTCAAAAGAACCGGTCTTGACACCTCGCGGACCGGAGCGGGACGCTGGTTCGGAGAGCGCTCTCCCAAGCCGGTTCCCCACTCGGCAGGAGGACACAGGTGTCCCGAAAACTCAGCGCACTGGCGGCCGCGGCCGCCCTCGTGACGGCCGCGGTGGCCGTCGCGGCCCAGTCGGCCCAGGCCGACGACCTCGTCACGCACCACGAGTTCCAGGCGAACTGCTCGGTCACGACCCACCTCCCGGACGACCCGATCGTCTTCCCGGGACTGCCGGGCGCCTCGCACATGCACACGTTCCTGGGCAACCCGTCCACCAACGCCCGCAGCACCAACGACTCGCTCAAGTCCGCGCAGACCAACTGCAGGACGCCGGACGACAAGTCGGCGTACTGGTTCCCGTCGGTCTACAACGGCGACCAGATCGTGCCGCCGAACTTCCCGCAGGTCATCTACTACAAGTCAGGAATCCTGAAGTACCAGGACGTCGTGCCGTTCCCGCCGGGTCTGCGGTTCGTCGTCGGCAGCGCCACGGCCACGCAGGAGCAGTTCCGCACCTCGCCCGGCGCCGTCGAGGGCTGGGAGTGCGGCGACAGCTTCCACAACTGGGACATCCCGGCGTACTGCACGCCCGGCACGCAGCTCAACGTCCGCTACCAGGCGCCGAGCTGCTGGAACGGCCGCGACCTCGACTCGGCGAACCACCAGTCGCACATGGCCTACCCGGACCGCGCGACGCTGGTCTGCCCGTCCTCGCACCCGGTCGCGGTGCCGATGATCGAGTTCAAGATGGCGTTCCCGGTGTCCGGTGACATGTCGCGCGTCCGGCTCGCCAGCGGCCGCGGCTACACCTGGCACTACGACTTCATGAACGCCTGGGACGCCCCCACGCAGGCAGCGCTGGTCCGCCACTGCATCAACGGCGGTCTCCAGTGCGACCCGCGCGGGTTCGACCTGTACAAGCCGGATCGAGGAGCGGCGCTCGGGCCGGACTACCGGCTGCCGAGGTGACGTTCTCCTCCTCATGCACCCCAGGGCGGCGCGTGCCCTGGGGTGTTTCCGCATTGCTGCTGCTGTCGGCGTGCGCGTCCGCGCCGGCCGCCGCTCCCCCGCCGTCCGCGTCGCCGTTCAACAGCACCGACACGGCGTGGGTGCAGCTCATGATCCCGATGAACGAACAGCTCCTGCCCGCTCTCGACGCCGCCCCCGCCGAGCTGCGGGAGTTCGCCGCGGAGCTCAAGGCGTCGCACTCGGACGAGCTCGTCCACCTCAGGCAGCTCCGGGACCGGGCAGGACTGCCGGACACGAACCCGCACGCGGGCCACCGGATGCCGGGCCTCGTCTCGGCGGCCGATCTCCTGGCCGTCCAGGCGGATCCGGCCTCGCTCGCGACGAAGCTGCGCGAGCACCTCGACCAGACGGCCAAGCTCGCGCGCAGCGAACAGGAGAACGGGACGGACGCCGCGACCAAGAGCTTCGCGGCGTCCGTCGAGTCGTCACGCGGGAGGCAGCTGGACCGCCTCGGTCACGGGTAGCTGACGACGTAGCGGACCTGGTTCGCCAGGTCCGCCTGACCGCCCGTGCCGTTGATGACGTTGGCGATCGTGCCCACCCCGCCCAGCGACACCGCGACCAGGTGCGTGAACTTCACGCCCGACCGGTTCGGCGCCTCGAAGGCGTTGTCCGTCACGATGCTCGGGTCGGCCTGGTTGAAGGCGTACACGCCGACGCCGAACGCCTGGTGCGTCGTCACCGAGTCGGCCACCTTGTACCCGGCCCAGCCGCGCTTCGAGCCGTTCATCCACGCGGCCTGGTTGGGCGGGTCGTACGGCAGCTCGTTCTGGTACAGGTACACGCGGCCGCCGTTGGCGTTCCAGACCAGGTTGTTCTGCTGGTAGTGCTCGACGAACAACCCGTACGCGGTCACGTTCTCGCCGTTGACGACCACGCCGTTCTGGCCGGGGTTCGCCGTCCAGCTCACGCCCTCGCCGTGGTCGGCGCGCCACACCCAGGTGTGGTCGATGATCGTGTTGCGGCTGTTGACGCGCATGCTGACCGTCGCCTTGCCGGCCTGCGACCCGCCGACGCGCAGGTACACGTCGTGCAGCGAGGTCGGGTTGGCCGAGTGGTCCGCGGTGGTCGCGTCACCGATCTCCAGCAGCACCGGCGAGTTCTGCACACCGGCGTCGACCAGGAACCCGGCCAGCTTCACACCGTCCACATCGGACGTCGTGAGCGCGGCCTTGCCCGTGGTCGGGGTCAGCGTGGCGAGCCCGAGGCCGAGCACGATCGTGTTCGGCCGGGTGACCTTGATCGTGTCGTTCAGCTGGTGGATGCCCGGGGTGAGCAGCAGGTGCTTGCCCTGCGCGAGCGCGGTGTTGATGGTCGCGACGGACGTGCCGGGCTTGACGATGAAGAAGTCCGCGAGCGACACCGACGAGCCGGGGTTGCCGTTCTCCCAGCTGGTGCCGCGGGAGTTGGTGCGCAGCGCCGGCACGAAGACCCGGTACGAACCCGAGCCGTCGAGGTAGAGGTACGGCTTCTCCCGCGTCACCGGGGAGGTGTCGACGGTGGTGTGCGACGGGTTCGGGAAGTGGTCGGCCGGGGCGCCCTGCGTGCCCGCGAAGACCATGTTCCACACCGAACCCGACCAGCCGCCGGCGAGGTTGCTGTTGCGGGTCAGGAACTGCTGCTGCGAGCCCGAGACCACGACGCCGTCGATCTTGCTGTCGACGATCAGGCCACCGCTGGCCCAGCCGTCGTAGCCGTTCCACAGGTGCGCCTGGCCGCGCAGGTGCATCCGCCGGTACGCGGTGGCCTGCGAGACCGCCCAGCGCTCGATCTGGTTGGCGGGCAGCGTGACCGACAGGTTCTCGGCGCCGCGCCAGAAGTTCTGCGTGGCGTTGCCGAGGTTGTTCGGGTCGTTGCCCTGCTGGAGCCAGTCGGCCTCGACCCGGATGTGGCCGTTGATGTTCACGTCATCCGGGTTGAGGCCCAGCCCGGCGACCTGCGTGTAGAACCGCAGGTTGACGTCGGCGTTGTACGTGCCGGGCTTGAACAGCACGGCGTGGCGCTGCGGCCCGAACTGGTTCGTCTTCATCTGCGCGGCGATCGAGTCGAGCCTCGCCTGCATCTCCGCCTGCGACGAGCCCGGCCCGTAGACGTACACGTTGGGACCGAAGTCGGGGTTGCGCGGGTCGGTCGGCGGCACGGTGGTGGTGTCGCCCTCGGTGAACACGCCGAGCTCCCACAACGAGTAGCCGTAGCCGGTGCCGCGCTGGGTGCCCAGCACGCGCACGTACCGGCCGGAGCCGCTGACGTCGAGGTTCTGCGTGCCACCGGTGCCGGTCGTGGTCGAGTAGACGTTGCGCCACGACGAGGAGTCGGCGGCGTTGTCGGTCACCTGGACCTGGAAGGCCTTGCCGTACGCGCCTTCCCAGGTCAGGGAGACGCGGCAGACCTGCTGCGTGGACCCGAGGTCGACCTGGAGCCACTGCGGGTCGGAGAACTGCGACGACCACCGGGTGCCCGCGTTGCCGTCGACGGCGGCGGAGGCGGGCGTGCCGCCGTTCTCGGTGGACGACGCGGTGGCCGTGCGGTTCAGAGCGGCGTTCGTGGTGCCGCACGCGGCGGCACCGGCCTGGGAGGTGGCGCTGACAGTAGTCACCAAACACAGGGCGGCAGCGGCGAACGCGGCGGCCCTGGACAGGGGTGAGCCCATGATCCTGCCTGACGGGGGGAAGGGCGGAAAGCCTTGGACAGGGGCGTGAGAGCGCTCTCCCAAGGGACGTTAACGCCGGGTGTCGGACAGGTCAATCAGGCAGAGGCCCGGACGACGAGTTCCGGTTCGAAGATGACGGATTTCGGCCGTTGTCCCGGTTTTTCCAGGTCGGTCAGCAGCAGGTCGGCCATCTGCGCCGCCATCCGCTCCACCGGCTGCCGGACCGTGGTGAGCTGCGGGCGGCAGTTCCGCGCGGGCGCGCTGTCGTCGAACCCGACCACGGCCACGTCGTCGGGGACGCGCAGGCCGTGCTCGTGCAGCACGTCCACGGCCGCCTGCGCCATCAGGTCGTTCGCGGCGAACACCGCGTCGAGGTCGGGGGTCTCGGTGAGCAGCTGCCGCATCGCGGCCGCCCCGCTCTCGGCGGTGAACCCGCCCTCCGCGGTCGGCACGTACGGGAAACCGTGGCGGGCCATGGCGTCGCGGAAACCGGCGTGCCGGTCCTGGCTCGCCAGGACGTCGAGCGGGCCGGAGATCGTGGCGATGTTGTACCGCCCGGACGCCACCAGGTGGTCCGCGGCCATCCTGCCGCCCGCGCGGTGGTCCATGTCGACGTAGCTGACCGGCATCGGCCGGCCCGGCCGCGCGTAGAGCACGGCGGGCACCTCGGCCGCCAGCAGCCGGGCCGGCAGCGGGTCGAACGGGTGGGTCGTCACCAGGAGCGCGCCGTCGGCGCTGCCCTGTCTGAGGAACTCGACCACCTCGGTGCGCGAGGGGTCGGAGTCGGCGAGCATGAGCACCGGGTGCACGCTGTGCAGCCGCAGGAAGTCCACGACCCCCGCGGTGACCCTGCCGAAGAACGGGTCGGTGAAGACGTCCGACCCGCCGCCCGCGCCGGAGATCACCAGCGCCACCGTGCCCGTGCGCCGGGTGACGAGAGACCGGGCCACGCGGTTCGGCGTGTACCCGGTCTGCTCGATCGCGTTGCGCACCGTCTCCTGGAGCTGCGGGTCGACGTTGCGTGTCCCGTTGACGACCCTCGAGACCGTCGCACGGGACACGCCCGCCACTCTCGCGACGTCCTCCAGCGTGGGCGCGGCCTTGGTCATGCACCGGTTGTACCACGTCCGGAGAGCGTTCTCCCAACATCAGGAGAGCTGGGCGACCTCCGCATCCGTCAACGCCTTGCCGACCACGTCGACGTCGTCGACCGCGCCCCGCCAGAAGTCGACGTTGCGGCCGTCGTACTTGGCCCGCCCGACCGTGAACGCGCCGGTGCTGACCAGTGCCGGTCCGGCAGGAGCCGTCGCGACCTTCACCCCGTCGACGTAGAGCCGGATCTCGTTGCCGGCCCGCACGCCCGTGAGCTCGTACCAGCGGCCGACCTCCGGCACGACCTCGAACCGGGCCCGGTTGCCGCCGGGCGTGCTGAACGCCCAGGCGCCCTGCCCGTACTGGAGGTAGAACGGGTTCTCCCGCTCCCGGCCGTCCTGGCTCACCGCGGTCGCGTAGTTGCCCGGCACCTCGTCGAGCTTCACCTTCGCGTGCACCGTGTAGTCACCGGTCGTGTCGACGACCGGGCCGTAGGTGTCCGCGGAGCCCCCGGAGAACTGGAGCGCGCCGTCCTTGAACGCCACGCCGGTCGGGGTGAGCGTCAGCGGGTTCCTGCCGCCGCTCGAGTCCTTCGCCGTGGTGCCCTTGCGCTCGTCCAGGTTCCACTCGCCCTTGCCCGCGTAGGGGTAGGGCTTGCCCGCGTTCGCGCCGGCCTCGATCACGCGCCGGTTGATCTCGCGGACGGGACCGGGGTCGACCTTGATCTCCTTGCGGTCGTAGGTCCACAGGCCGTTGAGCTCGCCTTCGAGGTCGGTGACCTGCGTGTAGACCGACGCGGACATCTCCTGGCGCGCCTGGCCCAGGTAGAACGTGCGGGTGTTGTCGACGTACTTCGCCGTCAGCGCCGCCTTGTCCGCCACACCGCTGTAGATCGCGATCGGCGCGCCGGGCCACTGGTGTCCCGGCGTGCGCAGCGTGAAGCCGCCGTGCTCGCCGTCCATCACGACCCGCGAACCGCCGTCCGGACGGGCCGGGTCGGTGTTGTTGTAGTCGTGGTGGTCGATGACGTCACCCCGGCCGCTGTCCCCCTTGGAGGCGCAGCAGTTCACGCCGCTGTGGGCGCTGACGACCCGGCTCGGGTCGAGCGCCTTGACCTCGTCGGTGATCCGGCCGGTGGCGGTCTTGTCCCACTCGCCCCAGCCCTCGTTGAAGACGATCCAGGCGTAGATGGACGGGTAGTTCTGGAGCTGGTGCATCAGCTCCTTGCCCTCCTTGACGAACCTTTCCTGCGAGAGCGGGTCGTTGCCGTCCTCGAGGGCCACGAAGTCCTGCCACACCAGCAGTCCGAGCCGGTCGGCGTGGTAGTACCAGCGGGCGGGCTCGGCCTTGATGTGCTTGCGGACCGCGTTGAAGCCGAGGTCCTTCTGCGCCTGGAGGTCGAAGACGAGGGCGTCGTCGCTCGGCGCGGTGTTCAGGCCGTCCGGGTAGAAGCCCTGGTCCAGCTGCATCAGGTTGAAGATCGGCTGGCCGTTGAGCGTGAGCTTCGGGACGCCGCCGACGTTCGTGATGCCGGTGGAGCGCATGCCGAAGTAGCTCTTGACCTTGTCACCGCCCAGCCTGACCTCCAGCTGGTACAGGTACGGGTCGTCCGGCGTCCACAGGTGCGGGTTCGGCACCGGGATCCTGAGGTCCGAGTTCGCCGGTCCGGTGACCGTGCCGACCTGCCGGCCGCGCGCGTCCTTCGCGACCGCCGTGACGGTGGCGTTGCCCGCGGACTTGACGTTGAGCGCCAGCGTGCTCGTGGTCAGGTCGGGGGTCGTCTTGATCTCGTCGATGCCCTTGTCCGCCACCGGTTCCAGCCACACCGTCTGCCAGATGCCCGACGACGGGGTGTAGAAGATGCCGCTGGGGTTGGGCGACTGCTTGCCCTTGGGCTGGTTCGGGCCCGTGGTGTCGGTGGCGGCGACGATGATCTCCTGCTCGCCACCGCGCTTGAGGGCGTCGGTGATGTCGGCGCTGAACGCCGTGTAGCCGCCGGTGTGCTCCGCGACGAGCTTGCCGTTCACCCAGACCTTGGCCTGGTAGTCGACGGCGCCGAAGTTGAGCTTGAGGCGCTGCCCGTTGCCGATCTTCCAGTCGTGCGGGACGTTCACGGTGCGGCGGTAGAACATGTGGTCCTCGTGCCGTTCCAGGCCGGACAGCTGCGACTCGACCGGGTAGGGCACGATGATCTTCTCGGGGAGCTTCTTGCCGAACGCCGGCTGCTGACCCTCCTTCGCGCCCGAGAACTCCCACGGGCCGTTGAGGTTGAGCCACTTGTCGCGCTCGAGCTGCGGCCGCGGGTACTCCGGCAACGGGTTGCGCGTGTCGACCTTCTCGCCCCACGGCGTGCGCAGCCGCTCGGCCGAGGTGTTCGTGACGACGCGTGCCGCCTTCTCGACCTTCTTGCCGCCCGCCGCCAGCGCGCCAGCGCCGTCGTAGTAGATGCGGACCAGCTGGCCCTTGAGCACCCGCTCGGCGAGCCGGATCGTGACCCGCTCGCGGCTGCTCGTGACGACCGAGACCGGCATCGGCGTCGCGTCGACCTCGACGCGCAGGTGGTCCTTCAGGTCGCCGACGCCCGACACCCGGCCGTCGAAGTCGGCGGTGAGCGTGCGCCCGTCCTTGGAGACGCTCGCCGCGCGCGGCACGGCCTGGAAGCCCGCCGGCGGCGTGAACGCGGACTCCGGCACGATCTGCTTCGCGATGGCCGCGCTCGACCAGCGCAGGAACATGTTGGCGCCGCCGACGTCCTGGAACATCTCCAGCTTGAAGTCGTACTGCCTGCCCGCGGTCAGCGTGACCGGCGCGCTGGTCTGCTCCCTGTCCCAGTCCGGGACCCAGTGGTCGATCACCGGCCGGCCGTCGATCAGCAGCCGGAACCCGTTGTCACCGATGGCGTAGAACGTGTAGTCGCCGGTCTGCGGCACGGCGATCTGCCCGGTCCAGCGGGCCGTCGTGTGCTCGGTCTGCCCGTTGAGGAAGCTGAACACACCGGTCAGGTCCGACTGGTTGACCTGGCTGTCGAGCACCGTTCCGCCGAGCTTCGCGAAGTCGCGCGCGCCCGGCTGGGACATGCTGAAGTACTCGCCCTTCAGGCCGTGCACGGGCTCGGCGGCACCTGCGGGCGGCGTGCCTGGCGCGACGCCCAGCGCCAGCAGCAGCGCGACGAGTACGGGGGCGGCTTTTCTCATCGGCGAGATTCCCCTTCGTTTTACAACGTTGTAAGAGCGCTCCCGTACATCCACGCACGCGCGTCGGTCGCGGGTCTACGGCCGAATGGAGGTATCCCGCATGTCAACCGGACAAATTTCGTCGAAATGACCGCGCTGTTACGTCAGAAACTGGACGCGTTCCAGACCAGGAAGGGTCGGCTCGCCCGTCAGGACGGCAGCGGGATCTCCAGGCTCACCGTGCCGCGGAGGTCCAGCCAGGCGCGGTCACGGCCACGCACGAGCCGCAGCACGACCTCCTCGCAGTGCGGGCAGCGCGCCACCACGCCCGGCGCGTTGTGGTAGACGCGCAGCGACGCCACCGGACCGCGGTGGCCGCAGCCCGAGCACTGCCCGGTCGCCGCGGTCAGGTCCACGGCGAAGATCTCCCGGAGGTCCCCCGCCAGCGCGTTGCCGTCCACGTGACCGTCGTCGCTCATCGGTGCTCCTGTCAGCCAAAACGCTCGGTGCGGACGCGGCGCGGGTCGTGGCCCAGCGCCACCAGGACGTCCGACGCGGTCTCCACGAACCCCGTCGGGCCGCAGAGGAACGTCTGCGGGGTGAACTCCGCGGGCCAGGCGTACGTGTTGAGGGTGGCCACACCCAGCCGGCCCGGCGGCTCCGGAGACCCCTCCGGGGCCCGCCGGGTGTACACGACCTTCACGTCCAGGCCCGCGTCCTCACGGGCGCGCTGCCGCAGCTCGTCCGCGAAGTACACGTCGTCGGGCGTGCGCACCGAGTAGACGAGCCGGAACGGCACGCGGCTGCCCTCGGCGGCACGGGTGCGGATCATCGCCATCAGCGGCGCGATGCCCGACCCGCCCGCCACGAGCGTCACCGGCGCGAGGTCCGAGGCACGCCACACGAACCAGCCGCCCACCGGACCGCGCAGCTCGATCTGCGCGCCGACCGGCAGCACGTCGCACAGGTACGGCGACACCTCGCCGCCCTCGACGCGTTGCACGGCCAGCTCGACGCGGTCGCCGTCCGGCGCCGAGGAGATCGAGTAGCTGCGCTGCACCGAGTAGCCGTCCTCGGCGGTGAGCCGCACGTCGACGTGCTGTCCCGGCAGGTGACCGGGCCAGTCCGGCACCTCGAACAGCAGCCGGCGCGCGCTGCCCGTGATGTCGGCGGCCTCGGCGAGCGACGCCGCCCGCCACGTCAGTCGCCCTGATACCGCTGCTCGCGCCATGGGTCTCCGTAGTCGTGGTAACCCGCGCTCTCCCAGAAGCCGGGTTCGTCCTCCAGCAGCAACTGGATCCCGCGGACCCACTTCGCCGACTTCCAGAAGTACAGGTGCGGCACCAGCAACCGCGCCGGGCCGCCGTGCTCGGGCGTCAGATCGTCGTCGTCGTAGCGGTAGGCGATCCACGCCTGGCCGTCGAGGAGGTCCTCCAGCGGCAGGTTGGTCGTGTAGCCGCCGTAGGACTGGACGAGCGCGAAGTCGGCCGCCGTCTCCACGTCCTCCAGCAGCACGTCCAGCGAGACGCCCTTCCACCGCGTGCCGAGCTTCGACCACTTGGTCACGCAGTGGATGTCCGTGGTGACCTTCTCCGCGGGCAGCTCGATCAGCTGCTGCCAGGTCCACTCGTACTTCCGTCCCACCTCGGTGCTGACGGTGAACCGCCACCGGTCGGTGGGCACGCGCGGCGTCGGTCCCGCGGTGAGCACCGGGAAGTCCTCCGCCAGGTACTGGCCGGGCGGCAGCCGCACGTCCGGCGACTGGCGCCGGCCGGTGAAACCGGGAGAGACGATGGCCATGGCGCACAGTAGACGTCATCCGGCGCGTGCGGCGCCAGTGATCATCGCGGGGATCACCGGGCCGCGGTGGGCGGAGGTTCCGGACGGTCCGCCGGCGCGCCTACCCTCAGGCCGAGCCCAGGAGGTCCGATGGACGACGTGCGGGTCGAGCAGCGCGGCACGACGACGGTGATCTGGATGAACCGTCCCGACCGGCGCAACGCCGTCGACCGCCGGATGGCCGACGACCTGCGGGCGGCGTTCGAGGCCTTCGAGGCGGACCCGGCCCAGCGGGTGGCCGTGCTGACCGGCGCGGG
Organism: Lentzea sp.; assembly: GCF_036380075.1. Lineage (NCBI taxonomy): Bacteria > Bacillati > Actinomycetota > Actinomycetes > Pseudonocardiales > Pseudonocardiaceae > Lentzea > Lentzea sp. The sequence continues at coordinate 13,654 of NZ_DASVFL010000364.1, forward strand.
CGGCACGTTCTGCGCGGGCGCCGACCTGAGCGCGGTGTCCGATCCGGACCGCCGCAACGAGCTCGACCCCGACGGCGGCGGGTCGGGGCCGATGGGGCCGACGCGGCTGCGGATCGGCAAGCCGGTGATCGCGGCGGTCAGCGGCTACGCCGTCGCGGGCGGGCTGGAGCTGGCGCTGCTCGCGGACCTGCGGGTGGTCGAGAGCGACGCGACGTTCGGGGTGTTCTGCCGGCGGTGGGGCGTGCCGTTGATCGACGGCGGCACCGCGCGGCTGCCCAGGGTCGTCGGCCTGGGGCGGGCGCTCGACCTGATCCTCACCGGACGTCCCGTCAAGGCGGACGAGGCGCTGGCGATCGGGCTGGCCAACCGGGTCGTCGAACCCGGTCAGGCCGTGCCCGCCGCGCTGGAGCTGGCCGAGCAGATCGCGTCCTTCCCGTTCGAGTGCGTGCTGGCGGACCGGGCGTCGACCTACGCCGGCCTGGACCTGCCGCTGGAGGAGGCGCTGCGGGCGGAGGGCGCGGCCGGGGTGCCTGTGGTGCACCGGGAAGGGGCCGCCGGGGCGGCCCGCTTCACGTCCGGCGCGGGCCGGCACGGCGGCTTCGAGGGTTAGGGCTCGTCACCCCCGGCGCGTGAGCGACCACGCGGCGATCTCGGTCCTGGTGCGCAGCCCGAGCTTGGCCAGGACGCTGCGGACGTGGGTCTCGACGGTGCGTTCGGACAGCGTGAGCCGCGTGGCGATCTGCCGGTTCGTGAGGGCCTGCGCGACGAGCTCGACGACCTCGGACTCGCGTGGTGACAAGGGATCCGCGGCCCGCTCCCCGGCGCCGATGCGCTGGAGCAGGCGGTCGGCGTCGGCCAGCCGGACGGGCATGCCGAGCGCGCGGAACTCCGCGGCGGCCTGCGCGGCGAGCGGCCGGGCTTCGGCGAGGTCGCCCCGGTCGGTGAGCGCGCGGGCGAGGCCGAGTCTGCTCAGCGCGACGAACGGGCGGGCGCCGATGCGGGCGTTCATCTCGGCGGCCAGCCGGTAGTGGCCGATCGCGGTCTCCGTGCGGCCGCAGGTCATCGCGAGGTCGCCGAGCAGCTGCGGGGTGGCGGCGCTGCAGAACACCGCGCCCGACCCGTCGGCCGAGAAGTCGGGTTCCAGGGTGGACAGCGTGCGGTGGACCAGGCCGGCGGTCTCCTCGTCCCCGAGCAGGCAGGCGATCATGCCGATCTGGCTGACCAGGGGCGCCCACGTCGGCCCGACCTCGAGCACCGCCGGCATCGACCGGAACTCCTCGAACGTCGACCGGGCCTGCTCGACGTCGCCGACCAGCGCGTGCAGGAACGGCACGTAGACGCGCGCCAGCGGGATGTCGGCGACCTCCTCCAGCACGGCGAAGGCCTCCCGCGCCACCTCGCGGTCGATGGTGCCACGCAGCTGCGCGAGCCAGTTCTCGAACGCGTAGTACATGCCCTTGGCGGCGGTGGCGCCGATCCGTTCGGCCACCTGGCGTGCTGTCCCGTTGTGCTGCTCGACCGCGTCGAACCTGCCGACCAGCGCGGCCCGCGCGGCCCGCAGCCGGTGCAGGTGCCACCACGCCACGGGGTGCTGCCTTGCCGCGGCGAACTGTTCGATCAGGTCCAGCTCGTGGTCGACGGCGGCCAGGTCGCCCGCCTGGAACGCCGCGTCGACCAGCCAGACGTGTCCCCACAACGACGCGTGTGGCTGGCGTGCCGCCGCGGCCAGTGCCACGGCCCGGTGCGCGAGCTCGACCCGTTCCGCGCGGAACTGCGGCGCGCACAGCGTGACGTGCCGGGCGTGCAGGCCGTCGAACTCCGCGTCCGGGTCCCCGCTGCGCACGGCCAGGTCGAGCGCTTCGGCCGACAGTTCCCGTGCCCGCGCCGCTTCTCCCGTCACGGTCGCGGCCATCGCGCGGCGGGCGAGCAGCCGGGCGCGCAGGGCGGTGGCGTCCTCCGGGAGGTGCCGCAGCGCCGTAGTGCACAGCTGGTCGACGGCCGTGAGCAGGACCCGGTCGCCCATGCCGGTGACCACGAGCGCGGCCTCGGCGGCCAGTCCGGGCTCGCCGGCCTCCTGGGCCAGCCGGGCGGCCGTGCGGCAGTGGTCGAGGCTCGCCAGTGCCTCCCCCGCCAGGAACTCCGCCCGTGCCAGGTCGAGGGTGAGGGCGGCGGTGGGCTGCGGCGCGGAGGCGAGGGCGAGCGCGGCGAACCGGGCCGCGTCGTCGTAGGCGAGGTCGGCCGTGGCGGCCTTCGCCGCTTCGGTGGCCCACCGCGTGCACTCCGCGGCGGCGTCCGGGCCACCCGCACGGCGCCAGTGCGCGGCGATGCGGCCCGGTGCGCCGCCGCTCTCGGTGAGCGCCAGAGCGGCCCGTCGGTGCAGGTCGGCACGTGCGGAGGGAGCCAGTTCCTCGTAGACCGCGTCCCGGACGAGCGCGTGGGTGAACGCCGGCGTCCCGTCGTCCTGGAGCACGCGGGCGGCGACGGCCTCGTCCAGCGGCGCCGCCGGGTCCTCGCCGACGAGCGTGGCGAGCAGCGCGGGGTCGATCCGCTCCCCCAGCACGCTGGCCGCCGCCAGCACCTCACGGGCGCGCGGGCTGAGTCCGTCCAGCCGGGACAGCACCAGCCGGTGCAGCTCCGGCTCGGCCTCGCCGCTGTCGAGCAGCATCCGGACGTAGAGCGGGTTGCCGCCGGTCCTCTCGACCAGCCGCGCCGCCAGTGCCGCGGCGTCGGGTTCGGTCGTCGCGCTGCGCACCCACCCGGTGACGTCCGCGCCGGTCAGGCCGTGGAGGCGGACCACACGCGTGGCCGGCGCGCGCACGAGGCCGGGCAGCACGTCCGCCAGGCCGCCGTCGCGATAGGTGGCCACGACCAGCACGCGCGCCGCGGGCAGCTCACCGGCGAGGTGGACGAGCAGCCGGAGCGAGGTGCGGTCCGCCCAGTGCAGGTCCTCCAGCACCACGAGCAGCGGCCCGGACGTGATCAGCGCGTCGGTGGCGTCGGTGAACATGGCGAACCGGGTGCCCGCGTCCGGGTCGAGGTGCGCGCCCGACAGGACGTCGCCGAGCGCGGGAAGCGTCCTGGCCACCCGCCGCCACGGCCACAGCGGCGGCATGCCGGGGTCGTCGACGGCCTGCCCCCGCGCGACGGGAACGCCGTACTCGCCGGCCATCGCCGCGGCGGCATCGGCCAGCCGCGTCTTGCCGATGCCCGCGTCCCCGCCGACCAGCACCAGCCGCCCGGTGCCGGCCGCCGCCGCGACGAGACCGGCGCGCAGCTCGGCGAGCTCGCGGTCCCGTCCGAAGATCGGAGCCTCCACACCGGGAGTATCGCCGCCCGGTGGCGGTTCAGTACCGCACTGCGTGCCGGCACGGATCCCGCGTCGCTCGGCACGGCCGAGACTCGGTGTCATCAACGAGCCAGGAGGCGGACCATGTACGCGCAACTCACCTACTTCGACGGCCCGCGCAGCCCCGAGCAGCTGGCCGCCGCGGACTTCGCGGCCGGGAACCGCATCGCGCCCGCCGCCGGCGCCGTGCCGGGCGTCCTCAGGACCTACGTGCTGCGCAGGGCCGACGGCGGCGAGGTCGTCGTGACGATCGCCGAGTCCGAGCAGGCGCTGGCGGACGCCCAGAAGGCGGTCCTCGGCACCGCGCTGCTGCCCGGCGAGGACCCGGCGTTGCTGCCGGGCCCCGACCGCGTCGAGATCTACCCGGTGCACGAGGTCTTCGAGCCGGCGGGAGCACGGTCGTGACCGCCGCGCTGACCGTCGGCCTGTGGCGGGCCGACGTGTCCCGCAGCACCGCGTCGTTCGAGGTCGGCAACCTGGGCCGCACGGCGCGCGGCACGGTGCCCGTCACCGGCGGGTCCGTCGAGTTCGGCCGGGACGGCGCGCTGCTGGCCGTCCACGGCACCCTCGACCTGGGCCGCGTCGACACCGGCGTCGCCAAGCGCGACCTGGACCTGCGCAAACCGCGCCTGCTCGACCTCGACCGGCATCCGGCGATGACGTTCACCTCGACCGCGGTCGAGGCCGTCCGCGACGGCTGGCGGGTCACCGGCACCCTCACCGCCCGCGGCACGTCGGCCCCGCTGACCGGTGTCGCCCGGCTGTCCTCCGTGGACGGTCAGGAGGCGGTGCTGACGGCGACCGCCCGGCTGGACCGCCGGACGCTCGGGATCCGGGCGCCGGGGTTCCTGATCGGCCGGTACGTCGACATCACGGTCACCGCGGTGGTCCAGCGGACGTAGGCCGGCCGGCGCGGAGTGTCGCGGTCACCCCGCAGCGGTCCGCGCGGACGCCCCGTCCGCCGGCGGCGGCGCACCGCCCGGCTCCGGATCCGGCCCGAGGTCCTCCCGGCCGGGATGCCGCCGCGCCGACCACACCGTCAGCGCGGCGGCCATCGCGCACACGATGACCGAGGTCCAGATGTTGAGGCGCAGCCCCAGAACCGTGTTGGCCTCGTCGATCCGCAGCGTCTCGATCCACAGCCTGCCGAGGGTGTAGAGCACCACGTAGAGCCCGAACGCGCGGCCGTGCCCGAGCCGGAACCGGCGGTCGGCCCAGATCACCACGGCCGCCGCGGCGAAGGTCCAGAGCAGCTCGTAGAGGAACGCCGGGTGGAACGTGCCGAGCACCACCGGCTGCCCGTCGGGACCGAGGACCGCGCGTCCCGCGCCCTGGTCCCACTCGTGGATCGTGAGCGCCCACGGCAGGTCGGTCGGACCGCCGTACACCTCGTTGTTGAACCAGTTGCCGAGACGGCCGATGCCCTGCGCCAGCAGGATTCCCGGCGCGGCGGCGTCGGCGAGCGGCGGCAGGGCGACCCCGGCGCGGCGGGCACCGATCCACGCCCCGAGCGCCCCGAGCGCGATGGCGCCCCACACGCCCATCCCGCCCTCCCAGATGTAGAGGGCCTTCACGGGGTTGCCGCCGGGGCCGAAGTACGGCTGCCAGGACGTGGCGACGTGGTACAGCCGGGCGCCGATGACGCCGAACGGCACGGCCCAGGTGGCGATCTGGTTGATGACGCCGGGCCGGCCGCCGCGCTGGACGTAGCGGCGTTCGGTCAGCCAGGCGGCGACGAGGATGCCGGCGATGATGCAGAGCGCGTACGCCCTGATCGGCACCGGGCCGAGGTGCCAGACGCCCTGCGTCGGGCTCGGTATGGCGGCTAAAGCTGCTTCCCCCAAGGACATCGCGCCAGGCTAGGGAGGCGGGTGCCTGCGCGGTGTGAGGTCCCGGCGCGCAGGCACCCGTCCGTCATCCGGTGACGACCGCTCCCCCGACCACGGGGAGCACCACCTTGCTCGCGCCGAGCGAGACGTCGAGCGCGATACCGCTCGACCCGGTGTCCCGCGCGATGTAGGAGCTGTGGTTCGTGACGAGCACGATGCCGATGCGGTGCCCGGCCGGGATGAGAGCGTCGCGCGCGTGCAGCTTCCACGTCACGTCGACGGCCTGACCGGTGGGCAGCGCGGTCCCGGACTCCAGCGACGCCCTGTTCTTGGTGTCGATGGCGCCCTTCGTCAGCATCGTCGCGGTGACGGCCTGCACCGAGACCTCCGGCGGCCGCGCGCAGCCGGTGCGGTCGCGCAGGTCGTTCTTGGCGCAGGTCTCGGTGGAGAGCTGCACCGGGCTGCGGTCGGTCAGCACGGCCTGCGTGCCGGGGCCGTAGTCGACGAGCACCGCCGTCAACGCCGCCGACGGGCGGTTCGAGGTGATGCGCGCGGTCACACCGACCTCACCCGACAGGCGGGCGTCCTTCGTCAACGGCGCCGTCGCGTAGACCAGCCGGCGCGCGTCCGCAGTGCCGGGGTTGGCCATCATGGCGGACTCGGTGAGGTTCGTGTTGTCCCCCAGCCGTTGCGTGCCGCCGGTCGCCGCGGTGGCGGTGAGCGAACCGGACACGTCGCTCGCCGCGGGGCCGAAGTAGAGCGTGGTGCCCGCGGTGCCGGGCCGCGGCCAGGAGGCGGCCTGTTCCCAGCTGCCGTCGGGCTTCTGCACGTCGGCCATGGGTTCGTCCATGATCCCGTTGTCGGCGCCCTTGAGCCAGTGGTCCATCCACAGGCCCATGACGCGCTGCCACTCGGCCTGGCGGAACGAGATCGGGTCGAGGTGCCCGCCGCGGTGCAGCCAGATCTTGCGCGGCACGTCCCGGTCCGCGAGCTCCTTCCACCAGCGGCCGAACTGCGACGGCTTGACGTTCCAGTCCGCCTGGCCGTGCACGGCGAACACCGCCGCGGTCACGTCCTTCGCGCCGACCCGGTAGTCGCGGGTCTTCCAGAACGACGTGTAGTCCCACGACTCGTCGCCGTCGTTCGCGGACAGCTTGTCGAACACCGGCTTGCACTTCGCCTTCTGCGCCGCGCTGACGACGTAGTTCGCGAGGTACGCCGGGTAGTTGGACTCCCAGCCGGTGTAGCCGATGCCCTGGTCGCGGGCGTACTCGTACCAGCTGGAGATCGCGGCGATCGGCACGATCGTCTTCACGCCGGGGATGTTCGCCGCGGCCGCCGCGTTGGGCAGCGTGCCGTTGTAGGAGACGCCGAGCATGCCGACGTTGCCGGTGCTCCAGCTCGCCGTCGCCACGCGGCCGTCGGCGTAGAACGCCTTGGCGCGGCCGTTGAGCCAGTCGACGACCGCGCGGACGCTCGCGGTGTCCTCGGGGCCGCCGGTGGTCGGGCAGCCGGTCGAGCGGGAGGTGCCTTGCATCTCCACCTCGACCACGGCGTACCCGCGGGGCACGAAGTACTCGTCGTACCACCGGCCGAAGCCGCGCGGCACGGCGGCAGCGGTCGCCTTGGTGGCACCGAGCCCGTAGTACGGGCTGGCCTCCATCACGACCGGCACGCGGCCGGTCGTGTCGGGACGCATGACGTCGGCGGCGATCCGGTCGAGCTTGCCGTCCGAGTCGCTGTCCGTTGTGGACTCGACGTAGACGGTCTCGGTGATGGCGGCGGCTGCCGCGCCAGCACTCTGGACAGGGGTGCAAACCGTCGCGGCCGTGAGCAGGGTGGCCGCGACGAGGTAGGCCCTTCGCATGGGTTCCTCCGTCGGAGGGCCCGAGGCGATGGCAGGGAAACGACGTTTCGGGCCCTACGGAGGAATCTCACCGGTACCGGACAGGACTCCGGTACCGGCCGAAAGATCTGTTCCGCTTTCTGTCCTGTTGTGTCAGGCCGCGACGAGCTCCTTGTCGGGGGCCGGCGTCTTGACCTTCGGCTTCTTGTTCGGCAGCGAGAGGCGGAACACCTTGTGCCACGCGGAGAAGACCTGCTTGGGCAGCGGTCCGGTCACGTAGTCCAGCTCGTACTTCTCGAACAGCGCCCGCACCTTCACCGAGACCTCGGCGTACCGGTTGCTCGGCAGGTCGGGGAACAGGTGGTGCTCGATCTGGTGCGACAGGTTGCCGGTCATGAAGTGCATGGCCTTGCTGCCGCTGATGTTCGCGGAGCCCATCATCTGGCGCAGGTACCACTGGCCGCGCGTCTCGCCCTTGATCGAGCGGCGCTCGAAGGTCTGCACGCCCTCGGGGAAGTGACCGCACATGATCACCGAGTGCGACCACAGGTTGCGGACGAGGTTCGCGGTGAAGGTCGCGGCGAGCGTGGTGAGGAACGACGGGCCCGACAGCAGCGGGTGGATCACGTAGTCCTTGAGCACCTGCTTGCGGATCTTGCGGCCGACGGCCTTGGCCCGCGCGCGGAACTCGGGGTTCTTGCGGCGGCGCTTGTGGAGGTTCTTGCCGAGCTCCAGGTCGTACGCGGCGATGCCGTACTCGAAGAAGCAGGCGTTGATGAAGTTCCACAGCGGCTGGCCGAGGTGCATCGGGTGCCACTTCTGGTCCTCGTCGACGCGCATGATGCCGTAGCCGAGGTCGTTGTCCTTGCCGATCACGTTGGTGTACGTGTGGTGCAGCTCGTTGTGCGAGTGCTTCCACTGGTCGGCCGGGGAGACGTGGTCCCACTCCCAGGTGGTGGAGTGGATCTTCGGGTCGCGCATCCAGTCCCACTGCCCGTGCAGGATGTTGTGCCCGATCTCCATGTTGTCCATGATCTTCGCGACGGACAGGCCGGCGGTGCCGACGATCCAGGCCGGCGGGAAGAGCGAGAACAGCAGGATGCCGCGGCTGGCCAGCTCCAGCTTGCGCTGCGCCGAGATGACCTTGCGGATGTAGGCGGCGTCCTTCTCACCGCGGCTCGCGATGACCTCGTCGCGGATGGCGTCGAGCTCGCGGCCGAGCTCCTCGATCTGCTCGTCGGTGAGGTGGGCGGTGGGGTCGATGGCGGTCATGGAGCTCGCTTTCCGGGGGCTGCGGTGGCTGGGGGTCGCCACCGCGCG
>NZ_DASVFL010000365.1:0-2777 GCF_036380075.1 Lentzea sp.
GCAGAACTCGCACGACCCGGGCCGGGGTGACGACCAGGACTACAACCGCACCGCTGGAGACGGGAAGCATCGCAGCCACCGCTTCCTCGCCGCCAACCAGTTCATGCCGCTCGCGCTGAAGCTGCCGGGAGCCCGGGAGCATGCCTTGCTGACGGAGCGGTGGCTGCAGGGCAGGATTCACATCCCGGAGATCGCCGACAAGTGGCGCACCGGCCCGGCGGTCCCGATCGAGCTCGCAGCACCGGCCGAGGCGAGCCCCGGCGACGATATCCGGCTCGATGTCGTGATTACCAACAACAAGGTCGGCCATGACTTCCCCACCGGCCCCCTGGACATCATTCAGTCGTGGGTCGAGGTCGTCGTGCGTGATCAGGACGGCCACGTCGTCTTCGCCACGGGGCAGCGGGACCAGCGCCATTTCATTCAGCCGGGGTCGTTCATCTTCAAGTCCGAGCCTGTGGATCAATACGGCAAGTTGATCGACCGCCACAACCTCTGGGAGATGGTCGGGGTGCGCTACCGGCGGGCGTTGTTCCCCGGCCAATCGGACCGGGCCGAATTCGCCTTCCAGTGCCCCGCCGCCATCGTGCCGCAGCCGGCCGCGGCAACAACCGGCGCTCGAGACGGACGCTCGCCGGACGACTCCCGTCGCGAATCGTTCCGGTTCCGCGCACCCGCCCGGGTGACGCGGCTCGAGGTGACGAGCCGCCTCATGTACCGCAAGATCGACCAGTTCCTCCTCAACTTCCTGTTCGGCGAATCCTCAGGGATCACGGCGCCGGTGACGGTCCTTTCGCAGGACTCGACGAGCATCACGGTGGTGCCGGCCCTCGCGCACGGACGCTAGCCGCCAGTGCTCGGCGACCTGACGCGCCGGCGGCGCCGCCTCGTCTTCACGGCAGGGCTCGCGCTCGCCTTCGTCGCGATCGCCGGAACGATCGTTCTCGTGGTGGGCCGCCCCGCTTCCTACCGCCCCGGCGAACAAATCGAAGGGCTCACTTCCGAGCTGTCACGCGGTTTACCGCAGGACTACCCACGCGTCACGTTCACCGATGTGACGCGCGAGGCGGGGATCACGTTCCACCACTTCTGGGGCGATCGCACCTCGCAGATCGTGGAAGACGTCGGCTCGGGCGTGGCCTGGGGAGACTACAACAATGACGGCTGGCCCGACCTGTTTCTCGTCAACTCCGTCGGCCCGATCACGGCGACACCGGAGGCGTTGAAGGCCTCCCCGGCGCGCTGCGCCTTGTACCGCAATAACAAGGATGGGACGTTCACCGACGTCACCGAGCAGGCCGGCCTCGACTTGCGGATCTGGGGCATGGGTGCTGCATGGGGGGATTACGACAACGACGGGTGGCCCGACCTCGTCATCTCCGCCTACGGCGAGAACCATCTCTACCACAATAACGGGAACGGCACGTTCACCGATGTGACTAAAGCCGCGGGGCTGGGCGGGCGGCGCGGCTTCTGGTCCGCCGTCGCCTGGGGCGACTACGACCGGGACGGGTACCTCGACCTGTACATCACCGGCTACGTCAAGTACAGACCCCTGGCCGATTCGGCGGGGGCTCTGCGCTACGACGTCGAGAACCCGGCGAGCATCAACCCCAGTACGTTTCCACCCGAGCGGAACCTTCTCTTTCACAACAACCGCAATGGCACGTTCACCGAGGTCGCCGCTCGGGCCGGCGTCCTGGGCGACAAGGGAAGAAGCCTAGGGGCCACCTGGGCGGATTTCGATGGGGACGGGTGGCCCGATTTGTACGTCGCGAATGATCTCACCCCCAACCAGCTGTTTCGAAACCGCGGCGACGGCACGTTCGAAGACATCACCAATCAGGCCAGGGTTGCGGATTACCGCAGTGGCATGGGCCTGGCCGTGGGGGACTGGGACGGCGACGGAGACCTCGATCTCTTCGTCAGCCACTGGATCGCGCAGGAAAACGCGCTATTCACGAACTTGCTGCACGACGACCAGCAGGAGCACCTGGCGCTGCGACGGTCCCGGCCGAGTCCCGGAGGAGGAGCCGAGTCGAGCCGTCCGCCCCTCGCATTCACGGACGAAGCCGATCGCTATGGGCTGGGTCAGGTGTCGCTCGACTTCGTCGGATGGGGCACATTCTTCTTCGACTACGACAACGACGGACGACTCGATCTCTTCGTCGCCAACGGACACACGTTCCAGCGCCGCGACGCTCCCCATCTCCTCGCGCCGCAGACCAGCAAACTCTTTTGGAACCGCGGCCCCAAGGAGGGCTTCTACGATGTCTCCGCCGTGAGCGGACCGTATTTCCAGACCCCCTACGTCGGTCGAGGCGCCGCCTTCGCCGACTACGACCGGGACGGTGACCTCGACGTCCTCGTCATGAATCACGGCGGCCCGCCGGTCCTGCTGCGCAACGACGGCGGTAACCGGGACCACTGGCTCAACGTGCAGCTGGAGGGGCGTCGGAGCAATCGCAGCGCAATCGGCGCCAACCTCCGACTGGTGGCGGGCACAACGAGCTGGTTCCGCGAGATCGGAGACCAGGGACCGTACCTCTCGCAAAACGAGCTGACCGAGCATTTCGGACTGGGGTCGCTCACGCGGGCCGACAGTCTGGTCATCGATTGGCCGAGCGGTACACACCAGGTGCTGACGGAGTTACCGGCGGGCCAGACGGTGACGGTGGTCGAGGGAGCGGCGCAGGTCCAGGACACCTCGAGTCGTGCCGCGACGACGGCGGGCGGGATCCGCGAATTCTGGGAAACCTATCGAACGGCGACGCGAC
>NZ_DASVFL010000366.1:0-7635 GCF_036380075.1 Lentzea sp.
GAACACCGCGCTGTCCCCGTACCGGGACCGCACCCGGCGCAGCTCGTCGCTCACCAGCGTGGTCGCTTCGTCCCAGCTCACCTCGACGAAGGCGTCCGAGCCCCTGGCGGCACGGGTGCGGGGCTCGCCGTCCAGCCAGCCCTTGCGCACCGCGGGACGCAGTATGCGGGCGCGGTCGTCGGCGGCGGTCACCATTCCGGGGCCGATGGGCGACGGCGCCGGGTCGTCGTCGGCCGGCTCGATCCGCACCAACCGGCCGGACTCGACCACGGCGACGTAACTGCCCCAGTGCGTCGCGACTGACACGCGTCGTTCCATCCGTCCACGGTAACGCCGATCGCGGCGGCATTCGGGGGATGTCGAGCGGCTCCATTCCTTGTGCCGCAGAATCTTCTGCGCCGCGGAGCAGTTGCCCGCCGGCGCGTTTCTGCCCGCCGCGGTGGAATCAGACGCGCACGAACCCCGAGCACATCACGCGCGCCCAGCTGATCCGGTCATCGGCCACGTCGTAGTACATCTGCTGCTCCATCAACGAGTCGCCGTCGGCGTTGCGCAGGTGCAGGCGGTAGGTGACGTGCCGGCGCGTGGACACCTCACCGGCCGAAGTGGACACCAGGGCCACCACCTCGTCACCCGGTTCCAGCCAGTTCGCGAACAGGACGTCGAGCAGCTCGCCGTGGCCGTGCGCCTCCCAGAACCGGCCGGGCGTCATCGCGCGGAAGTCCAGGTCGGGCGTGGTGACGGCGCGGATCCCGGCCTCGTCCTTGGCCGCGAGCGCCGTCGCGAATCTCTCTCCCGGTGTCGTCATGCCCCACAGACTGCGCCATGCCGAAGCGGAACTCTAGGCACATGTTGCCGATGTGGAGAACGGCCTCGGCGAGGAACGGTGTTCACAGCACAACATCGGTGAGGAAGGGCTTTTCATGAACCACAGCTCCACGGTCCTGCGAGGTGCCGGCATCGCCGCGCTCAGCGTGACGGCCGCACTGGCCATGGTGCCGTCCGCGGCAGCCGAGTCGCGGACGGGCAACCGCGGGCACGAGGTGTGCCGCGGCGTCACGGTGGAGAAGGGCGCACCGGTCATCAGCAAGGCGAGCGTGCTGGTCAAGGCGCCCGTGTCCGCGATCTGGCGGCTGCACACCGACATCGACGCCTGGTCCGGCTGGATTCCCGAGATCACGCCCGCGAGCAAGAACACGCCCGGTCCGCTGCGGCCGGGGTCGACGTTCTCCTGGTCGCCGCAGAACATGAAGGTCACCTCGACCGTCACGGCGGTGCTGCCGCAGGTGTGCACCGCGTGGGCGGCGCCGGTCAACGGCATCGACGGCGTCCACCTCTTCACGTTCAAGCCCGTGCGCGGCGGTGTTCTCGTGACCACCGAGGAGTCCTGGTCGGGCGCTCCCGTCGAGGCGGACGTCCCCGGCAGCCAGGCGAGCCTCGACGCCGGCCTCAGGGACTGGGTGAACCGCATCAAGGACACCGCCGAGAGCCGGGCCAACTGCCCGTAGCCGGTCAGGCGTCGTCCAGGGCGTCGAGCCCGTCCCGCCACCGCTGACGGCGTTCGTCCGCCGTCTGCTCCCACCACGGCGTGCCGCGCTCTCCGAGAGCGACCTTCGCCAGCTGGACCCGGTCGCGGGCGGCGCGTTCCGCGTCGGCGTCCTCGGCGCGGAGGGCGGCGCCGACGTCCCGGCGGGCCGCCATCAGCAGACTGCGCAGGCGGGCCGCCGGCTCGGGCGGGACCTCGGGGTCGGTGGCCCGCCAACGGCGTCCGTTGATGATGATGAAGTGCCCGTCTGGCGTGTGCTCCGGATCCACCGCACCAGAATCGCACCGATCGGGGCGACGGGCGCGGTCAGCGGCGGCGGGTGATGATGGGGAGATGGCGGAGGGCGACAGCGTGGCGCGGATCGCGGCACGGCTCGACGCCGCCACCTCCGGCGCGGTGATCGTCCACAGTGACGTCCGGCATCCGCGCTTCGCCACCGTCGACCTCGCGGGGCAGCGCATCCTCGAATGGCGTGCGCGGGGCAAGCACCTGTTGTCCCGCACCGATGCCGGCGTCACCGTGCACTCGCACCTCAGGATGACCGGCTCCTGGTCCGTGCTGCGCCCGCACAAGCGGTTGCCCGCACGGGTGTTGCCGCAGCTGCGGATCGCGTTGCGCCTGGACGACGGCCGCACGCTCGTCGGTGTCGCGCTGCCGGTGCTGACCGTGCTGAGGACGTCCGACGAGCACGCGGTGGTGGGGCACCTCGGCCCGGACCTGCTCGGCCCGGACACCGACAGCATCGCCGTGGCGGCCGCGCGGGTCGCGGCGGCCGGGGGAGAGGCGGTCGTCGCGGCGCTGCTGGACCAGCGCCGGGTGGCGGGGCTGGGCAACATGTGGGCGCAGGAGCTGCTCTTCCTGCACGGCGTCAACCCGTGGCGGCACGCCGGCGGTGTCGACGGCCTCGAAACGCTGCTCACCGATGCGCGGCGGCGGTTGCGGCACGCCGTCCGCGAGAACCCGTCCCAGAACACGACCGGCAGGCGGTCGCCCCGGCACTGGGTGTACGGGAGGGCACGGCGCCCGTGCCTGCGTTGCGGCACACCGATCGCGTTCCGCCCGGCAGAGCGCACCTCCCACGGCCGCGAGACGTGGTGGTGTCCGGTGTGCCAGCCGGACTGACGTCACCGCGGCACCCGGCCGAGATCGTTCTCTACCGGTTCGCCGAGCCCGTGCGCAAGAGGCAGTCACGGCGACGACCACGATGCGGAACGGTCCTGACCGGCGATGGTCGCGTCAGTACATTCACCGCGTGCTCACAGTCCGGACGTCGCGTTGGCTGTCGGTGCGGCTGATCGCCGTCGCCGCGCTGTTCCTGGTGTGGCAGCTGGTCGCCCTCGCCCAGATCTGGCCCGCCGCCGTCCTGCCCAGCCCCGGTCAGGTGTGGGAGCAGCTGCTGTCCACATCGGACTTCGCGAACGGCCAGGGCGGCTACGCCGGGTCGACGCTGGCCGAACGGCTGGGCGTCAGCCTGCGGCGGGTGGGCTACGGGTGCTTCTACGGCGTGCTGCTCGGTCTCGCGCTCGGCCTGGCGATGGGGCTCGTCCCGGTCGTCCGCGCGGTCACCGAACCCGCCGTCGCGTTCCTGCGCGCACTCCCTCCGCTGGCCTACCTGAGCCTGCTGGTGATCTGGTTCGGCATCGACGAGGAACCCAAGGTCTACCTGCTGATGATCGCCGCGTTCCCGCCGGTCGCGGTGGCCGCCGCGGCCGCGGTGAGCGGGGTCAACCGGCAGTACGTCGAGGCCGCGCAGGCGTTGGGCGCCACCACGTTCGACGTGATCAGGTCGGTGATCCTGCCCGCGTCGGGACCGGAGATCCTCACGGGCGTCCGGCTCGCCGTCGGCATCGCCTACAGCTCCGTCGTGGCGGCGGAGACCGTGAACGGCGCGGACGGCATCGGCGGCATGGTCCTCAACGCCCAGCGCTTCAACCAGACCGCGGTGGTCATCCTCGGTCTCTTCGTCATCGGCGTCACCGGCTTGGTCATCGACTCGCTGATCGTGGCCGCCCAACGCGCGTTGTCCCCGTGGCGGGGACGCGCCTGAGACCGAGGAAACCCCTGATGCCGATCTCGCGCAGGAACGCGCTCGCGCTGCTCGCCTCCGCACCGCTGCTGGCCTCGTGCGGCGTGGGCGGCTCGTCACCCGCCGCCGGCAGGACCCTGCGGGTGGCGTTCCAGAACTTCGCCGACAGCACGCTGCTGGTGAAGGACCAGCAGACGCTCGAGAAAGCGTTGCCCGACCACAGGATCACCTGGACCGCGTTCGACTCCGGCGCCAGCATCAACACCGCGTTCCTGGGTGGTGCCATCGACCTCGCGGTGATCGGCAGCAGCCCCGCCGCCGCCGGGCTCTGCCCGCCGTTGAGCATCCCGTACCAGGTGGTCGAGCTGCTGAACGTCATCGGCGACAGCGAGGCGCTGGTGGTGCGCAAGGCCTCCGGGATCACGAAGATCTCCGAGCTGGCCGGCCGCAAGATCGCCGCGCCGTTCAGCTCGACCGCCCACTTCAGCCTGCTCGCCGCGCTGGAGCTGGCCGGGGTCGACGCGGCCTCGGTCACGGTGGTCGACCTGGAACCGCAGAACATCCAGGCCGCGTGGCAGCGCGGCGACATCGACGGCGCCTACGTCTGGACGCCGGTGCTGAGCGTGTTGCAGCAGGACGGCGTGACGCTCACCGACAGCGCGAAGCTGGCGGCCGCGGGCAAGCCGACGCTCACGTTCACCGTGGCGCGCAAGGAGTTCGCCGACGCCAACCCCGACGTGCTCGACAAGTGGCTGGCCGCGACGAACGACGCGATCAAACTGGTCAAGACAGATCCCGCGAAGGTCGCGGCCGCGGTCGGCCGCCAGATCGGCATCGGCGAGGCCGACGCGCTGGCGCAGCTCAAGCAGAACATCTACCTGGACCACGAGGAACAACGCGGTCCCGACTACTTCGGCACCTCGGCGGCGCCGGGGCAGCTCGCGAACCGGCTGCGCGCCACGGCGGAGTTCCTGCGCGCGCAGAAGAAGGTCGAGCAGGTTCCGGACCTGGCGGTGTTCCAGGCCGCGCTGCGGGCACCGGGAGGCGGGCGTGCCTGACGTCGCCGAACTGCGCGGGGTCGAGCTCGCCTACCCCGCGAAGACCGGTCCGGTGCCGGCGCTCGGCCCGCTGGACCTGGCGGTGGCACCGGGGGAGTTCCTGGTCGTCGTCGGGCCGTCCGGGTCGGGCAAAAGCACGTTGCTGCGCCTGCTGGCCGGGTTCGAACGTCCGTCCACAGGGGACGTCGAGCTGCACGGCCACCCGCCGGTGCCCGGTCGCGAGGTCGGGGTGGTGTTCCAACAGCCGCGGCTGTTCCCGTGGAGCACGGTCGCCGGCAACATCGCCACGGCGTTGAAGTGGGCCAAGGTGCCGAAGGCGGACCGGGCCGCGCGGGCGGAGGAACTGCTGGCGCTGGTGGGGCTCGACGGTCTCGGCCCGCGCCGCACGTGGGAGATCTCCGGCGGGCAGCAGCAACGCGTCGCCATCGCCCGCGCCCTCGCAGCACGGCCGCAGCTGTTGTTGATGGACGAGCCCTTCGCCGCGCTCGACGCCCTGACGCGGGAACGGTTGCAGGAGGACGTGCGGACGCTCACCGACGACGGCAAGTCGGTCGTGTTCGTGACGCACAGCGTGGACGAGGCGGTGTTCCTCGGCAGCCGCGTCGTCGTGCTCACCGACCGGCCGGGCCGGATCGCGTTGAGCCTGCCCGTCGACCTGCCCCGGCACGGGGTGTCGGCCGACGAGCTGCGCGGCTCGCCGCGCTATGCGGCGCTGCGCGGGGAAGTGGGCGCGGCGGTGCGGGCGACGTCGGCCTCCCGGCCGGAGGAGCTGGTGGAGAAGTAGCTCTGCTCCGCGATCACCGGGTGGCGGGACGACGGGCGAGCGCGGCGACGGCGGCGAGGGCCGCGGCGGTGGCGACCAGGACACCGGCGGCTCCCGCGCTGACGGCGAGGGCACCGACCGCGCTGGGCAGCACGACCTGACCGAGCCGGTTGCCGGTCAGCCGCAGGGACATGGCCCGGCCGCGCAACCCGGGCGGTGTGGAGTGGGCCAGCCACGCCATGGTCAGCGGCTGGCCTACACCGAGACCGAGTCCCAGGCCGACGACCAGGCAGGCCATGACGACCGGCGGGAGCGGCACCGCGAGCGCGGCCATGGTCACCGCCGACAGGACCGTCGTGATGACCATCAGGCGCTGGCGGTCCAGAACGGTGACCAGCTTGCCGAGGAAGAAGCGCGAGGTCATCGACGCGACGGCGCGCAGGGTCAGCAGCAGCCCGACGAAGCCCGCCGTGAGGCCGTGATCGGTGCCGAGCGCGGGCAGGTAGACCAGGGTGATGTCCACGGCGGCGAGCACCACGCAGCTGACCAGCAACGCGCGGGGCAGTCCGGGGAGCCGGACCAGCGTCCGCATCCCGCCTGCCTCCTGCTCGCGAGCGCCGGACGGCCTGGCGGGCATGCGGATGAACAGGGCGCTGAGCGTGAGCACCAGCCCGATGGCGATCGAGCCGGCGAACAGGACGCCGGTGTCGGGAACCGGTCGGCCGCCACCGGCCAGCATGATCAGCCCGGGGCCGAGGGCCTGGCCGAGGGACGCGGCGAAGGTGTAGTAGCCGAACGCGGTGTCGAACTTCTCCGGGGGCGCGGCGTTGGCGACGGCGGCCTGCTGTCCCACGACGCAGAGCAGGTGCCCGGTGCCGAGGACGACGATCCCGGCGGCCAGACCGGCCGGGGTCGAGCCGGCGAGCACCAGCACCGCCGCGGAGGCGGTCATCAGCACCGCTCCGGCGATCATCACGCGTCGTTCGCCGAACCGGTCCGTGGCCTGTCCCGACGGGAGGGCCAGCACGAGCGGGACCACCGCGAACGACGCGGCCAGCGCGCCCAGCCAGCCGCCGGGGACGTCGAGCTCGATCGCCCGGTAGGTGACGGCGGGACGGAGCACGAACGTGATGACCTGTGCCAGGACCGAGTTGACGATCAGCCGGACGAGCAGGCGGCGCCCCTGCCCGCCCGTGTTCCCGAGTCGCCCGCCCACGCTGCCGACAGTAAGTCGAACAGCGGTATTTCTCAAGTATGAAGTACCGGGCGGAGATGTACTGCAAGTAAGCGGCAATAGCCAATTTATGGCAGTAAGCCGGTGTCGTTCGACCGGAGGCCGTTAGAACTCCTGAGGATCGCGACGTCCGCGGTCGAGGAGGAGGAACGATGAGGGACAACCGGCTGCTCGCCGACTCGGCGGTCACCGCGCTCGCGCCGATGATCTGGGGGAGCACGTACATCGTCACCACCCAGCTGCTGCCACCGGACCGGCCGCTGCTGGCCGCGGTGGTCCGCGCGTTGCCGGCCGGGCTGGTCCTGGTGCTGGTCGCGCGGATCCTGCCGCGGGGCATCTGGTGGTGGCGCGCGCTGGTGCTCGGCACGCTCAACATCGGCGCGTTCTTCTTCCTGCTCTTCGTCTCCGCCTACCACCTGCCGGGCGGGGTGGCGGCGCTGGTGGGCTCGGTCCAGCCGGTGATCATGCTGGTGCTGGCCGGGCTCGTGCTCGGCGACAAGGTCCGGCTGCCGCACGTGCTGGCGTGCTTCGCCGCCACCGCCGGTGTCGCGATGCTGGTCCTCAAGGCGACCGCCCACCTCGACCTGGTCGGCGTGCTCGCCGCGGTCGGCGGCGCGCTCAGCATGGCGTCCGGGGTCGTGCTCACGAAGAAGTGGCGGCGGCCGGACGGGCTCGACGTGCTGACGTTCACCGGCTGGCAGCTCACCGCGGGCGGTCTCGTGCTGTTGCCGGCGTTGTTCCTGGTCGAAGGCCTGCCGAGCACGATCACCGGCACCAACGCGCTGGGCTTCGGCTACCTGATCGTGCTCGGCTCGCTGTTCGGCTACTCGGTCTGGTTCCGCGGCACCGACCGCGTCCCTGCGATCGGCCTGTCGTTCCTCGGCTTCTGCAGCCCGATCGTCGCCACGAGCCTCGGGTTCGCGTTCCTCGGCGAGACGCTGGTGCCGTCGCAGCTGCTGGGCGCGGGAATCCTGGTCGCCGCGATCCTGCTGGTCCAGCTCACCCCGG
>NZ_DASVFL010000367.1:0-8688 GCF_036380075.1 Lentzea sp.
GAACTGTGGCCAAACTGAGACAACACAGGTCATGGTGCGAGCGCTTGTGGTGGCATCGCCGCAGCTAGACGCGTATTCACTGCTCGATCGGCACATTCCTAAACCGTGTGTCGCAGGTTCGAATCCTGCCTGGGGCACCACCTTTCGCCGGGTGAAATCAAGCTCTGACCAGCGGCAACGCGGTCGGAGCTTGATCTTTTCACCAGGCTCACCCAGCCCGCACGTGACTGATGTACGGCTCATAAGCCGACAGATCACGGCCAGGCTCGTAGGTCGACAGGTAGTAGTAGTCGGCGATGATGTTCGCCTGCTGCTCGGTGTTGAAGTCCCCGAACGACTTCCCCACCAACCCCTCAGCACCGCCGTAGTCGTACAGCCCCTTGCGGAAGAACCCGGCGATGGCGGTGGGCAGCAGCCGCCACACGCTCAGACCGTGCTGGTACTGGTAGGCGTGGGTCAGCTCGTGCACCAGCCACCGCTCGAAACGGGCCTGGTGCTGCGGCGTGGTCAGGACGCCGCGGGGGAAGGTGACCAGGCGCGGCAGGGTGCGGGCCACGCCGAAGCTGCCCAGCAGGCCGCCTTCCGCCAGGCGCAGGGCCGAGATGTCCAGGGCGTCGCCGAAGACCTGCTGGGCGATCTCGGCCTCGCGCGACTCCAGGTTGCGGCGGAACGCTGGTCTGATGCCCACGGTCGCTCCCGGGTTTCCACTAGGCGGACGGCCTTCACAAGGATCGCCGGAGCTTCGGCCGAAAGCCAGGGCGGGCTGTGACAGAACCCTGACAACGCGCCTACGCGATCCGGACAAACGGCCGGGAACGTTGTGGGTATGAGCGTCCACTTGAAACGATGGCTCGCGGTCTCGGGGGCCGCTGTCGTCATCGCCGCGGGCGTCGTGGTCGGGGGTTCGTACTGGCGGCTCGAGAGCAATCTCAAGACCGTCGATCTCGCTCGGGAGATCACCCACCCCAGACCGCCGTCGACGCCTGGCCGGCCCCTCAACATCCTGTTGCTCGGCAAGGACGACGGGCGGTCCGACACCGCCATGGTCGTCCAGCTCAACGCCGGCGGTGACCAGGCGCGGGTGGTCAGCATCCCGCGCGACACGATGGTGCCGCGGCCTCGGTGCGGGGCAAGTCCGCCTGTTGCGATCGCCATGTTCAACAGCGCGTTCTCGACGGGTGGTGCGGCTTGTGCCGTGGCGACCGTCGAGCAGATGAGCGGCGTTCGGATCGACCACTTCGTGCAGATCGACTTCAACGGGTTCCGCGACGTCGTCGACCGGCTCGGGGGCGTCGAGGTCACCCTGCCCGAGGCGATCGACGACGAGAAGAGCGGACTGCACGTGCCGGCCGGGCCTACGAAACTCGACGGGACCCATGCCCTCGGATTTGTCAGGACGCGGTACAGCATCGGTGACGGGAGCGATCTCAACCGCATCAAGAACCAGCAGCTGTTCATGCGGGCGTTGAGCGAGAAACTGGCGAACGAGAACTGGCTCGCCAGTCCGCAGAAAACTCTGCAACTCGCCGACATCCTGACCAAGTCGATCGTCACGGACACCGGTATCGGGTCGATTCCGAAGCTGGCGGATCTCGCGGGAAAGCTCACCGCGTTGAAACCCGGCGCCATCACCTACGTGACTTTGCCGACCGAGACCTACCCGCCTGATCCGAACCGGGTCCAGCCCAGACAGCCCGAAGCGGACGACCTGTGGAAGGCGGCCTGACCTAGCAGGCCGCGCCCTGCCACTCGGACGGCCGAGGCCACGGCTGAGGAGACCCCCAGCGCTCCTCAGCCGTGGACACGATTCCCCAGTTGGCCACTACCACTGCGACGGTCTCCCGTTCTCGTGATGGACGTGGAGTCGAGGTTGTCAGACCACCTCGTTAGGGTGGGCTTCTGAGGGCCTGTCCGATGTGTGCGTCGCAGCTCAGGCGGGCGGTCCGGTTTTCCGGTCCGGACGAGGTGGAGGCGGCTTGGGACCCCGTGGCGTCTTCGCGGAGCGCTTCGCGCTGCTCTACGCGGAGGCTGGCGACCCGCCCCTCAAGCGGGTCACGGAGTCGGTGAGCCGTGCCCGCCGAACGGATGAACGTGGACGGCCGGTCCGCGTCCCGGCACAGCGGGTGAGCGACTGGCGGCGGGGGCGCAACGTGCCCGCGCGGTTCAGCGGGCTGAGCGCGGTTCTCGAGGTCCTCGTCGGGGAGGCGCGCAAGCGAAAGCCCCAACCGGCGGTCGACGGTTTGTACGACCTCGACTCGTGGCGGGTTTTGTGGGAAGAAGCGCTCGCCAGTCCCGTCACCGACGCGGAAACACCGCCGCAAGAAGACAGTGCTATCTGCCCGTACATGGGTTTGAGTGCTTTCGGGCCGCAGGACGCGAACTGGTTCTTCGGACGGGAAAGGGCGACCGGCGCACTTCTGGACCGGTTGAACGAAAACGGCATCACGATGCTCGTCGGCGCGTCCGGCGCCGGGAAGTCGAGCCTCATGAAAGCGGGCGTTCTTCCGCGGCTGAGCAAAGACGCCATCATCATTTCTCCCGGAACTGATCCCTTGAAAGAACTGGCGCTCCAGGTGCCGGAACTGATTCCCACCCTGGAGGCGGCGGCCGGCTGCGAGGTGTTCACCGAGTTCGCGCGCGAGGTGCAGATCGCGGTCGGTGACCGGGTGGTGATCGTCGACCAGTTCGAGGAGGCGTTCACGCTCGGCGGCGACGAGAACCGGCTGCGGATCTTCGTGCAGGCCCTGCACGCGGCGGCGGAGAAGACCGCGGTCGTGCTCGGGGTGCGGGCCGACTTCTACGCGCGCTGCCTCGACTTCCCCGAGCTCGCGGAGGCGTTGCAGAACCGCCAGATGGTGCTCGGCGCGATGTCGGCCGCCGAGGTGCGCGACGCCGTCACGAACCCCGCCAAGACCGCGGGCCTCCAGCTCGAACCCGGTCTCGTCGACCTCATGCTGCGCGACCTGGGCGCGCACAACCGGCGCGGCAAGGACGCCTACGACGCCGGGGCGTTGCCGCTGCTCAGCCACGCCCTGCTGGTCACATGGCAACGCCGGCAGGCCGGTCGTCTCACGATCTCCGGCTACCGCGCGGCGGGCGGCATCCAGGGCGGCGTCGCCACCACGGCCGAACGCGCCTGGTTCGACCTCGACGAACCGGCGAGGGCGGCCGCGCGGCAGCTGCTCCTGCGCCTGGTCAGGGTCGGCGACGACACGCAGGACACCCGGCGCCGGTCCAGCCGCCACAGCCTCCTGGAGGCCAGCACGAACCTCGCCGCGACCGAACGCGCGCTCGAGGTCCTCACCCGCGCCCGGCTGATCACGCTCGACGCCGCCACCGTGGAGATCACCCACGAGGCGCTCCTGCACGCCTGGCCGCGGCTGCGCGGCTGGATCGACGAGGACCGCGCGGGCAACCTCACGCGGCAACGCCTGGAGGAGGACGCGGCGACGTGGTCTGCACAAGACCGCGACTCGTCGTTGCTCTACCGCGGCGCACGGCTGGAGGGCGTGCGGCAGCAGCAGGACGTCACCACGGTCGCGAAGGAGTTCGTGCGGACGTCCGAACGCCAGCACCGCAAGAGCGTCTGGCTGCGCCGCTCGGCCGTCGCGCTGGTGTCGGTGTTCGCGCTGATCGCCGCCGGTGCCGCCGTGATAGCGGTGCAGCAGCGCAACGACGCCCAGTTCCGCCAGGTCGTGGCGGAGGCGGACCGCGTCTCGGCCTCCGACCCGTCGCTGTCCGCGCGGCTCTGGCTCGTCGCGCACCGGATGCGCCCGGACGACCAGGCCGTCAACGCCAAACTGCTGGCCACCCAGCAGGTCCCGCTGGCCGTGCCGCTGTCCGGGCACACCGGCGCGGTCTACCTGACGACGTTCAGCCCGGACGGCAAGCTCCTCGCCACCGCGAGCTACGACCGCACCGCACGGCTGTGGAACGTCGAGGACCGCGGCAACCCGCGGCAGGTCGCCGTCATCACCGGGCACGACGACTGGCTCAGCTCCGCCGTCTTCTCCCCCGACGGCAGGCTCCTCGCGACCACCGGCCAGGACGCGACGATCCGGCTGTGGGACGTCACCACGCCCGGCTCCCCCAGGAACCTCAAGACCATCAGGACCGGCAACGGCCCCTGCTACCTGCTGGAGTTCAGCCCGGACGGCACGCTGCTCGCCGCGGCCAACGAGGACAGGTCCGCCCGGCTGTGGGACGTTCGCGACCCGGCGAACGCCAAGCCGGTCGGCGAGCCGCTGCGCGAACACACGGCCGCGGTCCGCTCGCTCGCGTTCAGCCCCGACGGCAGGACCCTGGCCACCACGGGCGACGACCAGACCCTCCGGCTCTGGGACGTCGCCACGAGGACCAGGATCGGCAAGCCGATGACCGGGCACACCCTCGGCATCCACACGGTGGCGTTCAGCGGCGACGGCACGCTGCTCGCCAGCGGCGCCGACGACAAGACCGTGCGACTGTGGGACCCGAGGACGCAGGAACCGGTGGGGCAACCGCTCGTGGGCCACACGAGCTCGATCTGGTCGGTGAAGTTCAGCCCGGACAGCCACGTGCTCGCCTCCGGCTCGTCCGACGCCACCGTGCGGCTGTGGAACCTGGCCGACCCGGCCACGCCCAGCCCGCTCGGCCGTCCGTTGTCGGCGCCCGGTTCGAGCCTGTTCGCGGTCGGCTTCAGCCCGGACGGCGGCGCGCTCGCGACCGGGTCGCAGGAGAACGCCGTGCAGCTGTGGTCGTTGCCGCAGTCGATGCTGCTCGGCCACACCTCGCACGTGCCCGTGCCGGCGTTCCGCGAGGACGGGAAGGTCGTCGCGACCGCGTCCGGCGACAAGACCGTCCGGCTGTGGGACGTGAGCGACTCGCACCACCCCGAGCAGCTCGGACCGCCGTTGACCGGCCACGAGCGCACGGTGAGCCACCCGGTCTTCCGCCCCGACGGCAAGGTGCTCGCGACGGCGGCGGGCGACCAGACGGTGCGGCTGTGGGACGTCGCCGATCCCGTGCACGCCAAGCAGCTCGGCGATCCGATCCTCCTGCGGAACCGGTTCTCGGCGCGGGTCGCGTTCCGCCCGGACGGCCAGGTGCTGCTGACCAACAACGACGACGAGTCCATGCGGCTGTGGGACGTGAGCGACCCGGCGCGGCCCGCACCTCTCGGCGAGCCGCTGACCGGCCACGACGGGTACATCAACTCGGCGGAGTTCAGCCCGGACGGCCGCACCCTCGCCACCGCCAGCAGCGACAAGACCGTCCGCCTCTGGGACGTGAGCGACCCGGCGCGGCCCCGGCAGCTCGGGCAGCCGATCGCCGACTCCGAGGTCGTGCTCGACGCGGTCTGGACGGCGGACGGCTCGACGCTGGTCGTCTCCGGGCAGAACAAGCTGATCCGGATCTTCGACGTGCGCGACCGCGAGCACCCGGTGCGGATCAGCGAGCTCGCCGGCCACACCGGCACCGTCAGCGCGGTGTCGATCAGCGCGGACGGCCGGCTGCTCGCGAGCAGCAGCGCGGACCGGACGTTCCGGTTGTGGGACATCACGAACCCCGCCGAGCCGTCGTTCCTCGGCCAGCAGATCACCGGCGACTGGCCGGCCGAGCCGCTCGTGCAGTTCTCCCCGCGCGGCAGGCTGCTCGCGACCGGCAACACCGACGGCGTGGTGCGGCTGTGGGACCTCGACGTGGAGCACGAGATCAGCCGGATCTGCACGACCACGCGGGGCGCTCTCACCCCGGCGCTGTGGGCGGAACGCCTGCCGCAACTGAAGTTCCAGGATCCGTGCCCGTAGGCGTGCAAACACGTCTCACGGTGAGCGCCGCATCGGTTACTGTCCGCGCCATGCGTCTTCTTGCTCGGGTCGGCAGCTTGCGCGCGGTCGTCGCGGTGACCGTCGGGTTCATCGCACTCAACATGCTCCTCGTGGTGCTCGGCAACGTCACGGACTACGCCACCAACGAGGCTTTCGTGAAGCACGTCCTCGCCATGGACACCACGTTCGGCGAGGGCCTGAAGTGGCGGGCCATCACCAGTCCCGCGGTCGTCACGGCCGTGTACGTCGTAATCATCGCGTGGGAGGCGGTCGCCGCGGTCCTGCTGACCGCCGGCACCGTCGCCTACGCCCGCGACCGGGAGGACAGCGCGCGCAAGCTCGCGTCCGCCGGTCTGCTGATGGTGGTGGCGCTGTTCCTCGGCGGCTTCATCACGATCGGCGGTGAGTGGTTCGCGATGTGGCAGTCGAAGGACTGGAACGGCATCAGCGCCGCACTACGCATGGTGACCATCGCGGGCTTCGCGCTGGTCCTCGTGCACCTCAGCCCGCGGCGGGCCACCGCGTAGTCGGCTCCACGCAGAACACCGGCCCGACACCGGCGTCGGCGCCGAGCTCCGTCCACCACGCACGCTGCTCGGTGTCCTCGACCGGGTCGACCACCACGATGCCCCCGGCCTCGTGCACGAACCCGACGAGGTCGCTGAGCACGTGCGACACCAGCTCGTCCGGCTTCTGCGACCGCCCCTTCACCCGCACGGCCGCCACGCCGAGCGAGCGCACCAGCTCGATCTCCGCGGTGGAACCGGAGAAGTCGCGGGCGCCGATGTGGATCCCCATCTCCGACAACACCTCCAGGTTGTCGGCGGCCTCGCTCTCCTCGTCCGCGAGCACGTGCACGGGGAACCCGAGCAGCAGCCGCGAGGCGTGCAACCCGGTGTCCGCCAACACCCTCCGCACGTCGCGGACGAGGTCCGGGCTCTTCGCCATGCTCTCGGTGAGGCACACGGCGAGCATCTCGTCGAACTGGCACGCGGTCTCCGC
The DNA here is from genome assembly GCF_036380075.1 of Lentzea sp. Taxonomy (NCBI): domain Bacteria; kingdom Bacillati; phylum Actinomycetota; class Actinomycetes; order Pseudonocardiales; family Pseudonocardiaceae; genus Lentzea; species Lentzea sp. The sequence continues at coordinate 6,813 of NZ_DASVFL010000367.1, forward strand.
GGCCCTGCGCAACATCCACTCGCCGAGCGGCAGCATCAACCCGGTGTGCTCGGCCATCGACACGCACTTCTCGTGCTCGATCAGCCCGGCGTCCCGGTGCCGCCAGTTGAGCTCGGCCTCGACGCACACCCGCGCCGTCCCGTCGAGCCTCATGACGGGGTTGAACACGACCTCGATCTCACCGCTCTCCCACGCACCGGGCATGACGGCGGCGAGAGCGAACTGGTCCTGCTCCTTCTTGTCCAGCACGGCGTCGTGCAGCCCCCACTGCCGCCGCCCGCTGCGCTTGGCCCGCCGCAACGTCATGTCCGACGCCCGCAGCACCTCGGCCGGCCGGTCACCGCAGTGCAGCCGCGGCAGCACCCCGATCGTCGCCGACACGGCCACCCCCTGATCACCGAAGTAGACGGGCTCGGCCAGCTCGTGCTCGATCATCCGGATCGTCGAGTCGACGTCGGGCGTGTCCGGCCCGTTCTCGACCAGCACGGCGAACTCGTCGCCTTCGAGCCGCGCCACCATCGCCTTCTCGTTGGAGAACACGGCGCTCAACCGCTCGGACACGAGCCGCAACACCTTGTCGCCGACCTCGCGCCCCAGCCCGTCGGTGATCACCGCGAACGCGTCGAGGTCGAGGTGGAACAGCGTCACGCCGTGCTCGATGTCGCTGTGAAGCAACGACTCCAGCCGCGTCGTGAGGTACTGCCGGTTCGGCAGCCCGGTCAGCGCGTCGTGCAACGACTGGTACTGCAGCCGACCGCCGAGCAACGTGAGCTGGCTGTCGTCGTCGATCATCAGCACGTAGTGCCGCGGGTTGTCCTCGGTGTCTTTCTGGATGGTCGCCGCGAGCAACACCCGGAAGTGCTCCCCGTCGCGGTCGATCAACCGTGGCCGCTCCTCGACCCGCCGCATCCGCCCGTACCGGAGGCTCGCCAACGCGTCGTTGACCAACGGCAGGTCCGCCGGCGCGATGAGGTCCGTGAGCGTCATCCCCGCGACGTCCTCACGCCGCAGGATGGTGCACAACGCCTCGTTGGCCCGCTCCAGCTCCCCGTCGAGACCGACCATCGCGATGCCGGTCGACGAGTGCGTGAAGATGTCCTCGAACCGCTCCTCGCTGGCCTGAAGATCGAGCTGCACAGCCCTGTTGGCCCGCAACAACGCCTGGCTGACGCTCTCCTGCTGCTCCAACACGAACGCCTGGATCGCCGCTGTGTAAGCAGCCGACACAGCCCCGATCACCAACGCGGCAGTGCGCGCGTCGGCCCCTTCCTGCACGACGAACTCGGCCAGCACCTCGACGGACCGGCTCAAGCTCTCGGCGCCGACGCAGTGGATCTCCACCAACCGCGAGCCCACCGCGGCCGCGACCTCGGGATCCCCGGCGACCGCCTCGGCCACGACGTTCAACAGCTCGTGCAGCTCTTCAGTGAGCTTGGCAGCGGACAACGGAACGTAGGCAGTCCGCCCGACCTTGATCGCCCAGTCGCGCGCCAGCTCGTCACGACCCTTGGGCCGCGACGGCGTCACGTCGTCCTGGCTCGGCAAATCGATCCACCTGACCTGCTCGGCGAACAACGGTGCGAAAGCCTACAGCCAGCAAACCACACCGTCCCAATGCGCGGGGGTCTTCCCCCCATCGGGTGTACGACGATCTCGGTGGGTCACAACCTTTACTCGCTCGATCGGAGCAATTTCCCTCAAGAAAGGCGCAACGCACCGCCCCTCTTTCGGGGGACAGGAGAAACAGCTCACATATTCGCGCCGCGAAGCCGAAGGCGAGCCGTCCTCCCCCCGCACTGACGAGCAGCCAGGCGGTGGGTGCCCCGTCACGAGTCGCGCCACAGCTCTTGCTGCACGCGAGGAGGGGTGTCAAGCG
>NZ_DASVFL010000368.1:0-24156 GCF_036380075.1 Lentzea sp.
ATGCCGGTCCACCAGTTCGTGCAGGACAGCACGCTGCTGGACAAGGGGCTGCGCAACTACTGGGGCTACAACACCCTGGGCTTCTTCGCCCCGCACGCGTCGTACGCCGCCGCGCTCGGCGAGCCGGGGCGGTACGGCCAGCAGGTGCAGGAGTTCAAGGCGATGGTCAAGGCGATGCACGCCGCCGGCATCGAGGTGATCCTCGACGTGGTCTACAACCACACTGCCGAGGGCAACCACCTCGGCCCGACGCTGAGCTTCAAGGGACTCGACAACCCGGCGTACTACCGCCTCGTCGACGACGACGCCCGGTACTACATGGACTACACCGGCACCGGGAACTCCCTCAACGTCCGGCACCCGCACTCGCTGCAGCTGATCATGGACTCGCTGCGCTACTGGGTGACCGAGATGCACGTCGACGGCTTCCGCTTCGACCTCGCCGCGGCCCTGGCCCGCGAGTTCTACGACGTGGACAGGCTGGCGACGTTCTTCGAGGTCGTGCAGCAGGACCCGGTGGTCTCGCAGGTGAAGCTGATCGCCGAGCCGTGGGACGTCGGTCCCGGTGGCTACCAGGTCGGCAACTTCCCTCCGCTGTGGACGGAGTGGAACGGCAAGTACCGCGACACCGTCCGCGACTTCTGGCGCGGCGAGCCGGCGACGATGGGCGAGTTCGCGTCCCGCATCACCGGCTCGTCCGACCTCTACCAGGACGACGGCCGCCGCCCGTACGCGTCGATCAACTTCGTGACGGCGCACGACGGCTTCACGCTCAACGACGTCGTGTCGTACAACGAGAAGCACAACGAGGCCAACGGCGAGGACAGCCGCGACGGCGAGAGCCACAACCGCTCGTGGAACTGCGGCGAGGAAGGCCCGACCGACAACGAGGAAGTGCTGACGCTGCGGGCGCGGCAGCGGCGCAACCTGATGGCGACGATGCTGCTGTCGCAGGGCGTGCCGATGATCCTGCACGGCGACGAGTTCGGCCGCACGCAGAACGGCAACAACAACGCCTACTGCCAGGACAACGAGGTCTCCTGGGTCGACTGGTCGCTGGTGGAGACCAACTCCGAGCTGGTCGAGTTCACCGCCGCGGTCACGGCGTTCCGCAAGGCGCACCCGGTGTTCCGGCGCAAGCGCTTCTTCGCGGGCAGGCCGATCCGCAAGGGCGAGGAGCTGCGCGACATCGCGTGGTTCACCCCGGCCGGCGAGGAGATGACCGAGCAGAACTGGGAGGACGACTTCGGCAAGTGCATTGTCATCTTCCTCAACGGTGAGGGCATCCCGGACCTCGACGCGCGCGGCATGCGGGTGGTCGACGACTCGTTCCTGATGGCCTTCAACGCCCACTTCGAGGACATCGAGGTGACGCTGCCCGACGCCGAGTACGGTCCGGAGTGGACGGTCGTGGTCGACACGACGACCGGCCAGGTCGGTGACTCGGAGAAGCCGCTCCAGGCGGGGGAGACCCTCAACCTCACCGCGCGGTCGCTCGTCGTGCTGCGCAGGGTGGGCTGATGGGCGCGCCGTCCTCGACCTACCGCGTCCAGTTCACCCCGTCGTTCACCTTCGCCGACGCCACCGGCGTCGCCGACTACCTGGCTCGCCTGGGTGTCGGCGCGCTCTACGGCTCGCCGATGCTCGACGCGCGGGAGGGCTCGACGCACGGCTACGACGTCGTCGACCCGACCCGCGCCCGGCCGGAGCTCGGCGGCGACGCCGGGCGGGTGGCGTTGCAGGAACGCCTGGCGGAGCTGGGCCTCGGCCTGGTCGTCGACATCGTGCCCAACCACATGGTCGTGCCGAACCCGTGGTGGGAGGACGTCCTGGAGAACGGGCAGTCCTCGAAGTACGCCCGGTACTTCGACATCGACTGGTCGTCGGGCAAGGTGCTGCTGCCCGTCCTCGGCGAGGACGCCGAGGACGAGGTGCACGAGCACTACCTCAAGGCGAACTGGCGGCGCGGCAACACCGAGCTGAACTACCGCCGGTTCTTCGACATCACCGAGCTCGCGGCGATCCGCGTCGAGGACCCCGAGGTCTTCGAGGCGACCCACCGCGAGGTGCTGTCGTGGGGGGTGCAGGGCCTGCGCATCGACCACCCGGACGGGCTCGCCGACCCCGGCGGCTACTTCCGGCAGCTGCGCGAGCACTTCGACGGCTGGCTCGTCGTGGAGAAGATCCTCGGGCCGGACGAGGCGCTGCCGCAGAGCTGGCCGGTCGACGGCACGACGGGCTACGACGCGTTGCGCGAGATCTGCGGCGTGTTCATCGCGCCGACGGACGCCTTCGCCGGCGACTTCCACTCCGTCGAGCACTCGTCGCGGCAGCAGGTGGCCGACTCGATCCTGGTCGCCGAGGTGCGCCGGATCGCCGGGCTGGTCAAGGACGTGCCGTTCGAGGACGCCTGCCGCGCTGTCGCCGAGGTGATGGTCAACTTCCCGGTGTACCGCTCGTACCTCCCCGAGGGCGCGGCGCACTGGGAGACGGCGGTGAAGCTGAGCAAGTCGTCCGCTGTGCGCGCGCTGGACGAGCAGGTCCGTGCGGATCCGCACGGCGAGCTGGCCACGCGGATCCAGCAGACGTCCGGCATGGTCGTCGCGAAGGGCACCGAGGACACCGCGTTCTACCGGTACACGAACTTCGTGGCGCTCAACGAGGTCGGCGGCTCGCCGGACAGGTTCGGCCTGTCGCCGGACGAGTTCCACCAGCGCGCCGCGACGCGCGAGTCCGGTGAACCGCGGGCCATGACGGCGTTGTCGACGCACGACACCAAGCGGTCGGAGGACGTGCGGGCCCGGCTCGCCGTCCTCGCGGAGATCCCGGACGAGTACCTGGCGTTCGAGTCCGCGATGAGCGCGAAGCACGGCCTGTCCGAGCCGACGCTCAACCGGCTCGCCTGGCAGTCGGTCGTGGGCGCGTGGCCGCTCACCGAGGAGCGGCTCGGCCAGTACCTGGAGAAGGCGTCGCGGGAAGCCAAGATCAAGACCTCCTGGGTGGACCGGAACGCCGAGTTCGACGCCGAGGTCGCCGCGTGGCCGGCCAAGGTGCTGAACGAGCCCGAGGTCGCCACGTTCGCCGAGCGGGTCAAGGTGCCCGGCTGGTCGAACTCGCTGGGGCAGAAGCTGGTCCAGCTCACCGCGCCGGGCGTGCCGGACGTCTACCAGGGCACCGAGCTCTGGGACTTCTCGCTCGTCGACCCGGACAACCGCCGTGCCGTCGACTACGACGTCCGGCGCGAGCTGCTGGCGCGCATCGAGTCGGGCTGGCTGCCCGACGTCGACGACTCGGGCGCGGCGAAGCTCCTGGTGGTGCACAAGGCGTTGCAGGTCCGCAAGCGCGGCCTGCGCGGCTACCGCGCCCTGCGCGCCGAGGGCTCCGCCGCTGACCACGTGCTCGCGTTCGAACGCGAGGGCGTGATCACCGTGGCGACCCGGCTGCCCGTCGCGCTGGCGCAGAAGGGCTGGCAGGACACGGTTCTGCCGCTGCCCGGCTCGAACCGGCGGGGTGCGGAGTGGACGGACGTGCTGACCGGCCGTCCCGCCGCGCAGGACCTCGCGTCGTTGCTCGACCGCTACCCGGTCGCACTGCTCGTCCGGGAGGACAGGTGAGCTTCTCCGTGTGGGCACCGGCTCTGGAGTCGGTACAGGTCCGGGTCGACGGCGTCGACCACGACATGAAGCGCGACGGCGACTGGTGGCGCTCCGACGCCGAGGGGACGGACTACGCGTTCGTCCTCGACGGCCAGGCGTACCCCGACCCGCGGTCGCTGTGGCAGCCCAACGGCGTGCACGAGGCCTCCCGGGTCTACCGGCACGACTTCGAGTGGACCGACAGCGCCTGGACGGGCCGGGCGCTGCCGGGCGGCGTGATCTACGAGCTGCACATCGGCACGTTCACGCCGGAGGGCACGTTCGACGCCGCCGTCGGCAGGCTCGACCACCTCGTCGACCTCGGCGTCACGTTCGTCGAGGTCATGCCGGTGAACAGCTTCGACGGCGTCGAGGGCTGGGGGTACGACGGCGTCCTGTGGGGCGCCGTGCACGAGCCCTACGGCGGCCCGGACGGCTTCAAGCGGTTCGTCGACGCCTGCCACGCCCGCGGGCTCGCCGTGCTGCTCGACGTGGTCTACAACCACCTCGGGCCCTCCGGCGCGTACCTGGACAAGTTCGGGCCGTACTTCGCCGGTCGCAACGACTGGGGACCCGGCCTGAACCTTGACGGTGCCGGCTCCGACGAGGTGCGCCGGTACGTGGTCGACAACGCGCTGCAGTGGCTGCGGGACTTCCACGTCGACGGGCTGCGGCTCGACGCCGTGCACGCGCTGTCCGACCACAGCGCGGTGCACGTCCTCGAACAGATGTCCGTCGAGGTCGACGCGCTCTCGGCGGCCGTGGGGCGCCCGCTCACCCTGATCGCCGAGTCCGACCTCAACGACGCCCGGCTCGTGACGGCGCGCGAGGGCGGTGGTCTCGGGCTGCACGCGCAGTGGTCCGACGACCTGCACCACGCCCTGCACGTCGCGCTGACCGGCGAGACCTTCGGCTACTACGAGGACTTCGCGGCGCCGGGAGCGGTGAAGGACACGCTGGAGAAGGTGTTCTTCCACGGCGGCACGTGGTCGTCGTTCCGGGGCAGGCACCACGGCAAGCCCGTGGACACCGCGCTGATCCCGGGGTACCGGTTCCTGGCGTACACGCAGAACCACGACCAGATCGGCAACCGCGCCGCCGGCGACCGGCTGACCGCGTCGGTGTCGACGGGGAAGTTGTTGTGCGGGGCGGCGATCGTGCTGTGCTCGCCCTACACGCCCATGATCTTCATGGGGGAGGAGTGGGCGGCCTCGACGCCGTGGCAGTTCTTCGCGTCGTTCCCGGACCCGGGACTCGCCGAGGCGGTGCGCACGGGCCGGCGGAGGGAGTTCTCGCGGCACGGATGGGGCGAGTCCGACGTTCCGGACCCGATGTCGCCCCAGACGGTCGAGAACTCGCGGCTGAGGTGGGACGAGGCCGGTGAAGGCGACCACGCGCTCGTGCTGGACACCTACCGCGCCTTGATCGGGTTGCGGCGCTCCCGCCCGGAGCTGGCCGACCCGAGGTTGGACAGGTTCGTGGTGGAGCAGGACGGGGCGTGCTTCGTGCTGCACCGCGGTGCTACCCGCGTGGTGGTCAACCTCGGCACGACGCCCGTCCCGCTGCCTCAGGGCGAGGTGCTGTTGACCTCCTCGGCGAACCCGTCGTCGCTCTCACCGGAGTCGTTCGCGGTCGTCGCGTCGACGTGATCCCACAGCATCTGGTCGGCCAGATTCACCGGCCGGCCCAGGTGCGCGTGCACGAACGCCGCCACCAGCCGGTCGGCGGCGACGTGCAGCTTGATGTTGTGGTGCTGGGAGATGTGGACCAGCAGCTGGAACGCCTGCTGGGGTGTGCAGGGTTTGCGTGCGGCGATCAGGCCTGAGGCCTGCCCGATGACGGTCCGGGACACGAGAGCTTTGCGCAGCCCCGCTACCTCGGCCTCGAGGGCGGTGATTCTCGCGGACGACACCGCCTGCTCCTTTCACGTCGTCATGGTCACAGCGGCATGCCGGTGCGACGACGACTGCTCTGGAGCGCATTGCGAAGGGCGGGCACACCCAGAGCAAGCCGTCACATCGGCTTGCGGCTGGGTTCTCAACCGCGAGTGATCACCTTATCAACTGTTTCGGACGGTGCTCGCCGGGTAACCAGTCCTCGTAGCTGACCGCTAGTGGAGGAGCCTGGTCCATGGGTGCCGACGAGAAGTTCGCGAACAAGGCAGAAGAGCTCAAGGGCCGCGCCAAGGAAGCTGTCGGTGACGCCACGGACAACCAGCAGTGGCAGGCCGAGGGCCGCGCCGAGCGCGCCAAGGGTGCCTTGAAGCAGGCGGGCGAGAAGGTCAAGGATGCCTTCCGCTCGGACAAGTAAGACCACTTCCGCCGCCCAGTTCGTCCCTTCGGGGGAGGACTGGGCGGCGTTGCGTTCCGCGGCTTCCGGCTGCCGCGGCTGCGAGCTGTACGAGGACGCGACGCAGACCGTGTTCGGCGAGGGACCGGTTCCGGCCCGCCTGATGATGGTCGGCGAGTGCCCCGGTGACCGCGAGGACACCGACGGCCACGTGTTCGTCGGACCGGCCGGGCGGTTGCTGGACAAGGCGTTGGCGGCGGCGGGCGTCGACCGCTCGAAGACCTACCTGACCAACGCGGTGAAGCACTTCCGGTTCGTGGAACGCGGCAAGCGCAGGATCCACCAGACGCCCCGGCGCGGCGAGGTGGTGGCATGCTTCCCGTGGCTGCGGGAGGAGATCCGCGTCGTGAAGCCCCGGCTGGTGGTCTGCCTGGGGGCGGTGGCGGCGAAGGCGCTGCTGGGGCCGTCGTTCAAGCTGACCGAGCACCGCGGCGAGGTGCTGGAGCACGAGGGCCTGCGGATCGGGGTGACGGTGCACCCCTCGGCCGTGGTGCGGGCCGAGAACTTCACCGAGTCGTTCGACGCTTTCGTGGCCGATTTGAAGGCACTGGCGAAGAAGCGCTGAGAATCCCCTGGAACGGGACAACCCCCGGACGACTCCTGCTCTCGCAGGCCGAGCGGGACCAGCGCTCGAAGTCCGGGGGTCGGGTGGCTGCCTTGGTTTACGACTAGGCGTCACCAAAGGCGGTCCTAGCGGACAGCCACCTCACGAGTCCTGTAGCTATACAACTTGGGACCACCTCCTCTCTTGTGTACTGCGAACCTATGCCTCGACCGCCCGGCCGTGCAACGGACTTTTCTCACGCCGTCCGGCATGAGGTTTTCGCGTAGAATCCGCGGGCATGGTGCGCATCCCACTGACGTCGCTGGAACGGGAGCGCGGCAGGCGGCTCGGTCAGCTGCTCCGGGACGCCCGCGGCGAGGAGAGCATGGTCGAGATCGCGGCCCGCGCCGGGTTGTCCGCGGAGACCGTGCGCAAGATCGAGACGGGACGTGCGCCGACGCCCTCGTTCTTCACCATCGCCGCTCTCGCGGGAGCGCTCGGCATCTCGCTCGACTCGATCACCGAGCTGCTGGAGCCGCAGAGCCGCAGCGCGTAGTCACTCCACCGGTGGGTTTACCGCGCTGACCTTTGACTTCGACCCCGCGCGATGTTCGTGTGGTGCCACGGGATCCGCACCTCACGAACGCAGGGGAGACGATGAAGTCCAGTGCAGCCGTGCTCGCCGCGTTACTCGCTCTCACGTTCACCGGAGCGCCCGCGGTGTCCGCGGCGCCGGTCGCACAGGTCAGCAGGACCGAGCTGCTGCAGCGCGCCGAGACCTGGCTGACCGCGCACAACGGCGGCCAGGTGCCGTACAGCATGGAGTCGTACTGGACGGACGGCTACCGCCAGGACTGCTCGGGGTTCGTGTCGATGGCCGCGAAGCTGCCGAACGCGAACCCCAGGGGCGGACCGAACACCGTGGCCCTCGCGTCGGGCGCGTACACCGAGCCGGTGGCGATCGCCGACCTGCGGCCCGGCGACCTGTTCATCGACCCGGTCGACGAGCCCGGTGACGACTTCCGGCACGTCGTGGTCTTCGAGCGCTGGACGAAGGACGACCGGTCGGAGTACCTGGCCTACGAGCAGCGCGGCGGCCACGGCACGGACCACCGCCCGCTCACCTACGGCCTGGAGCCGGGCAGCAGGTACCAGCCGCACCGGCTCAGGAACGTGACCGGCTGAGCGCCCGCGCCCGGACCAGCCCGACCACGGCGAACGCCCCGACGAACACGCCGGTGGACAGGATCTGCCCGCGGGCCTGGTCGTCGAACAGCATCAGCAGCACGACGGCGGCGATCGCCGCCAGCGCGACCCAGGACAGGTACGGGAAGCCCCACATCGGGACCGCGGGGTCGGGCGTGGCGCGGCGCAGGCGGATCTGCGAGACCGCCACGAACGCCCAGACGATCAGCAGCGCCGAGCCGACGGCGTTGAGCAGCACCAGGAACACGGTGTCCGGCCACAAGTAGTTGAGCAGCACGGAGAAGAACCCGAACGCGGTGGAGGCCAGCACGGCGTTGCGCGGCACGCCGTTGCTCCTGGTGCGCAACGCCCCCGGCGCCTCGCCGCGGTCGGCGAGCGAGCCGAGCATGCGGGCAGCGCCGTAGAGGGTGGCGTTGACGGCGCTCAGCAGCGCCACGAAGATCACGACGTTCATGACCTGCCCGGCCGCCGGGACGCCGATGCGGTTCAGCACCGCCACGTACGGGCTGGCGCCGACCTGGGAGTCGTTCCACGGCAACAGGGTCACGACCACGGCGAGCGACCCCAGGTAGAAGACGAGCAGCCGCGTCATGGCCGTGCGGACGGCCTTCCGGATGGCGCGCGCCGGGTCCTCGGCGTCGGCGGCGGCGATCGTGACGACCTCCAGGCCGCCGAACGCGAACACCGTCACCATGAACCCGGCGACGACACCGCCCCAGCCGTTCGGCAGGAAGTCGCGCAGGTTGGCGAGGCCGGGAGAGGCGACGCCGGGCAGCACGCCGACGATGGCCGCGACGCCGAGCGCGAGGAACAGCACGATCGCGGCGACCTTGAGGCCCGCGAACCAGAACTCGAACTCGCCGAAGTGGCGGACGTCCGCGAGATTGACCGCGGTGAGCACCGACATGAACAGCAGCACCCACGCCCACTGCGGCACCGCCGGCAGCCATCCGGAGGCGATCTTGGCGGCGCCGGTGGCCTCGACGGCGAGCACCACGCCGACCGCCGACCAGTAGACCCACCCGACCGTGAAACCGGCCCACGGGCCGATCGCCTTCTCGGCGTGCACGGAGAAGGCGCCGCCGCTGGGGTGGTCCGCGGCCATCTCGCCGAGCATGCGCATCACGAGCAGGGCCAGGGCGCCGGCCAGGGTGAAGGACAGCAGCACCGCCGGTCCCGCGAGCGCGATACCCGCGCCGGTGCCGACGAAGAGCCCTGCTCCGATCACGCCACCCAGCGCGATCATGGTGACGTGCCGTTCCCGCAGGTGAGTCACGCTCTCCAGCCCCGTTCGAGTCCGCCGATGGCGGGCCGATAGTGGATTCATGGCGGGGGAGAGTCAAATCGTGTGATCGGAGTTACACCGCACCGGAACAAGTAGGGGTGAGGACGATGAACTCGCCTGAAGGAGTGCTGCCGGCCGGAGTCCTGCCGCGGCTCGACACGTTCTCCACGGCGCTGGAGCGCTGCTCGGACTGGGGATGGCTCGTGCTGCGGTCGGAGAACCGGCTGCTGCTGACCACCGACCACCAGGTGTCCGCCGTGGAGATGGCGGCGGGGATCGGCGGGGAGGTGCGCAACTACCTCAACGTCCGGATGCTCGGCGGTCCGGTGGTGGTGCTGCCGGGCTCTCCCGGGCGGTGGCTCCTGCTCACCGAGTCGGCCGACGAGGCCTCGCAGGTGAACCTGATCCGGTTGCGCGCCCGCGGGGCGTTGACGCACCGGCTCGGGACGCTGGTGCCGTTGCCGCCGTCGCGGATCGACGGGGGCGGGGTCCGGTGGCTCGACGAGGTGCCGGCGCACAAGCCGTTCCTGCCGCCGTTCTCCGCGGTGGTGGCGGCGCTGAGGGCGGTCACGGAGACGTCCGGGCTGCGGTGACGGGCGGCAGGACGTTGGCGACGAACCGGTCCAGGGTGTTGCCGCGCTCGGCGAAGTTCACGACGACGTAAGTGCCGTTCTCACCCTGCGTCAGCCCGATGCCCACCCGATCGGACGACTTCCACACCATCGCGGTGAAGTGCATGACGCCGAGATCGACGTGGGACGCCGTCATCTCTTGCGCGTAGTCGTAACGACGCGATTCGGCATACCAGTTCTCGATCGCGTCGGACGCCACCTCGTCGATCGTCCGCCGGTGACCGCCCGTCCAGAAAAGATTTTCGCCGTACGGGTTGTCCGGCCGGTGTTCGAAAGCGTCTTTCCCGTGGAGGTGGTCCGCCCATTCCTGGGCGGTGCGGGTCACCTCGGAATCGAGGAAGAGGGGCGCCACACCGTGTTCCGCGCGATGGGCGTTGATCAGCTCGACGGTTCTCGTCACCGCGTCGACGGGAGGAGCGGCACCGGGTTCGTCGGCGAAAGCCCAGCTCATGGGCGTTGTCAGCAGCAAGATGATGACGGCGAGCACAGTGCGCACAGCTGTCGTCCTCCGACTCCGGCGGGTCACCCGCGACTACCCCGATTGCGGCGGAAATTCACTCCACAGGACGCCCTCGAGCATCTAGCTTTGTGAGGTCGGACACCAACGAAAGGAGCATGGCATGGACGGGTACGACATTCTCGCCGACGAGGACGGGCACGTTCGCGGTTACGACTAGGAACCGCTCACCGGCCGCGCGGGGGAGTCATCCCGAAGAGACTCCCCCGCGGCTCGGGCAAGTTCTTTTCCCACGACGAGGAATGCGCCGCCCTCACAGCTCCAGCCCGGTCAGCACGAGCACGCGCGGTTCGGTGAGGTCCTCCATGGCCGCGCGCAGGCCCTCGCGGCCGGTGCCGGACTCCTTCACACCGCCGTAGGGCATCTGGTCCGCGCGGAAGCTCGGCACGTCGCCGACGATCACGCCGCCGACCTGGAGTCGTTGCGCCGCGCGGAACGCGAGCCGCACGTCGGTGGTGAACAGCCCGGCCTGCAGGCCGTACCGGGAGGCGTTGACGCGGTCGAACGCCTCCTCGACGCTCTCGACCCTGGCCAGGGTTACTACCGGGCCGAACACCTCCTCGGCGTTGACCTTCGCGTCCTCGGGCACGTCGGTCAGCACGGTGGGCGCGTACGTGCGGCCGTCCCGCGTGCCGCCGGTCAGCACCTTCGCGCCGGCCTCCCGCACCCACGCCTCGACGCGGTCGGCGGCGGCGTCGTTGATCAGCGGGCCGACGTCGCCCGCCACGTCGAGCTGGTTCACGTGCCGCACGACGGCTTCCGAGATCGCGTCGTAGGCGTCGGCGTGGACGAAGACGCGCTGCACCGAGATGCACGACTGGCCGGCCTGGTACATCGCGAACGTGGCGATGCGCTGCGCGGCGAACTCGACGTCCTGCCAGTCGGGGGCGACGATCGCGGCCGCGTTGCCGCCGAGCTCGAGCGTGACGTGCTTGCGCGGCACGCGTTCCTTGATGCCCCAGCCGACCGGGCCGGAGCCGGTGAACGACACGACCGGCAGGCGCGGGTCCTCCACGAGCTTCGCGGTGTCCTCGTTGGACAGGTGCAGCACCGACCACGCGCCGTCGGGCAGGTCGGTCTCCGCGAGCAGCTCGCCCAGCAGGAACGCGACCTTCGGGGTCGAGGGCGCGGGCTTGAGGACGATCGGCGCGCCGACCGCGAGCGCGGGAGCCACCTTGTGCGCCACCAGGTTCAGCGGGAAGTTGAACGGCGCGATGCCGAGCACCGGCCCGCGCGGCACCCGGCGCACCAGGGCGAGCCTGCCCTCGGCGGACGGGTCGGTGTCGAGGCGCTGCAGCTCGCCGGAGAACCGGCGGGCCTCCTCGGCGGCCCAGCGGAACGTCGAGATCGCGCGGGTCACCTCGACGCGCGCCCACCTGAGCGGCTTGCCCGAGTCGTCGTTGATCGCCTGGGCGAACTCCTCGGCGCGTTCGGCCAGCCGCCGGGACACGTGGTCCAGTGCGGCGGCACGGCGGTGGGCCGGCAGCGCGGCGAGCTCGGGGGCGACGGCGGCGGCCTGGGCGACCGCGGTCTCGACCTCGTCGGCGGTGTGGAAAGCGATCATGCGAGCAGGGCTCCTTCGAGGACGTCGAGACCTTCGGTGAGCAGGTCGTCCGGGATGACCAGCGGGGGCAGCAGGCGGATCACGTTGCCGTAGGTGCCGCACGTCAGCACGACGACACCCTGTTCGTGGCACGCCTTCGCCACGCGTGCGGCGACATCGGGCGTGCGTTCGGTGAACTCGATCGCGAGCATCGCGCCGCGGCCGCGGACGTCGGCGATGAGGTCGGTCTTCTCCGCGACCGCCTTGAGGCGGCCGAGCACGGTCGCCTCGATGCGGCGGGCGGCGGCGTTCAGGTCGCGCTCGCGCATCGTGCGGATGGCGCCCAGAGCCGCCGCGCACGCGACGGGGTTGCCGCCGTAGGTGCCACCGAGCCCGCCGACGTGCACGGCGTCCATGATCTCGGCGCGGCCGGTGACGGCGGCCAGCGGCAGCCCGCCCGCGACGCCCTTGGCGGTGGTGACGAGGTCCGGCACCACGCCCTCGTGGTCGGAGGCGAACCACGCCCCGGTGCGGCAGAAGCCCGTCTGGATCTCGTCGGCGACGAACAGGACGCCGCGCTCCCGGCACCACCGCGCGACCGCGGGCAGGAAGCCCTCGGCGGGGACGATGAACCCGCCCTCGCCCTGGACCGGCTCGATGACGACGGCGGCGGTGTTGCCGGCGCCGACCTGCTTCTCGATCGCGGAGATGGTCCTGGCGGCCGCCTCGGCACCGGCGAGGCCGTCGTGCAGCGGGTAGGACGTGGGCACCCGGTACACCTCGGGCGCGAACGGGCCGAACCGGTGCTTGTACGGCATGTTCTTGGCGGTCAACGCCATCGTGAGGTTCGTGCGGCCGTGGTAGCCGTGGTCGACCACCACGACGGCCTGCCGGCCCGTGACGTGCCGGGCGATCTTGACCGCGTTCTCGACGGCCTCGGCGCCCGAGTTGAACAGCACCGACCGCTTCTCGTGGCCGCCGGGGGTGAGGGCGTTCAGCTCCTCGCAGACCTCGAGGTAGCTCTCGTACGGCGTGACCGTGAAGCAGGTGTGGCTGAACCTGTCGATCTGGGCGTGCACCGCCTCGGCCACGGCGGGCGCGGGGTTGCCCACGCCGGTGACCGCGATGCCGGAACCGAGGTCGATGAGCCGGTTGCCGTCGACGTCGACGAGCAGGCCGTCGTCGGCGGACTCGACGTAGACGGGCAGCGTCGAGCCGACTCCGGCGGCGACGGCGTCCTCGCGCCGCGCCTGGAGCGCGAGCGACCGGGGGCCGGGGATCGCGGTGACCAGCCGGTTCCGGGGCAGCAGTCGGGTCATGTCCTGAGCATGGTCCTGGTCAGCCCGGGGCGCAGTGTCTGAAATGGCCATCTGAAGGGCTGAGCATGTACAACCTGGCACATGCCCATCACGGTGCACGACCTCGCCCGCTCATTGGGGCTGCCGGTGCTGGCGGGGGACGTGTCGCGGCCGGTCGGGTGGGTGCACGGCACGGAGCTCGCGGACCCCACGCCGTTCCTGGAGGGCGGTGAGCTGCTGCTGACGACCGGACTGGCCGAGGTCGGAGGTGAGTACGTCGCCCGGCTCGTGCGCGCCGGGGTCGTCGGGCTCGGGTTCGGCACCGGGCTGGGCCACGACGTGGTGCCGCCCGCACTGGTGGAGGCCGCCGCCGACGCCGGGCTGGGGCTGGTCGAGGTGCCGCGCGAGGTGCCGTTCATCGCGATCAGCAAGGCGGTGTCGAAGGCGCTCGCCGCGGACGAGTACGCCGCCCTGGTCCGCACCGGCGAGGCCCAGCGCGCGCTCACCAGGGCCGCGGTCAGGACGGGCGTCGGGGGCGTGGTGCGCGGGCTCGGCCAGTGGATCGACGGGTGGGCGGTGCTCTTCGACGGCGCCGGCCGGCCCGCGCACGTCCACAACGCGCGGCTCGTGCCGGACCTGTCGGCCGAGCTCGCCCGCCTGACGGGAGCGGGCGGGCCGGCCAGCGCCGCGTTCGAGCTCGACGGCGTCCAGGTGTTCCTCCAGGTGCTCGGCAGCAGGGCCAGAGGAGTCCTCGCGGTCGGCGCGGCGGGTCCCGAACCGGGCATCGTCAACACCGCGGCGTCGTTGCTGACCCTCGCGCTC
This sequence comes from Lentzea sp., assembly GCF_036380075.1. Lineage (NCBI taxonomy): Bacteria > Bacillati > Actinomycetota > Actinomycetes > Pseudonocardiales > Pseudonocardiaceae > Lentzea > Lentzea sp. Next base: position 13,832 of record NZ_DASVFL010000368.1, read on the forward strand.
GCGCGGAACGACGCGGTCGACGCCGCCCACCGCGAGCTGCGGTCGGGCCAGTTCCGCCTGCTGCTGGCCGGGCTCCCGGTCGACGGCCTGCCCGCGCGGTTCCGGGTGTTCCTCGTCGACGAGCCGCCCGGTGACGTGTTCTGGGCCGAGCACGACGGCGATGTCGTCGTGCTGGCGACGGAGTCCACCGGGTTCGCGTCGTCCGAAGTGGACGCTTCGGAGGTCGCCCGCGGGTACCGGGAGGCACGGCAGGCGCGGCAGGCGGGCCTGCGCCGGTTCGAGGACCTCGCGGGAAGCCTGGAGGTGCCCGCCGGGTTCGCCGCCGCGGTGCTGCGGCCGCTCGACGCCGAAACCCGTGCGACGCTCCGGGTCTGGCTCGCCCACCACGGCGCGTGGGACCCGGCGGCGGCCGAGCTGGGCGTGCACCGGCACACGGTGCGCAACCGCGTGCGCAGGGCCGAGCAGGCGCTGGGCCGGCCGCTGGACTCGCCCGGCGTGCGGGCCGAGCTGTGGCTAGCCCTCCACCGCGAAGGTCAGTGAGGCCGTGTAGCCGGAGGCGGCGTCACCGGACATCGTCGCCATCTGGTGGTCGACGCCGTCGCGGAACACCATGTCCTGCTTGAGGGACGAGCGCGCCATGTTCTGCACGCTCTGCGTGTACCCGGTCGTGCCGTAGACCTCCTTGCACGTGGTCTCCGGCAACGCGAGCTGCGAGGTCGTGATCTTGTTGCCGGCCTTCGTGGCCTCGGTGAGGCTCGGGTAGACCTCGAAGTGGATGTGCGGCCAGCGTCCCGAGTACGCGCCGGGGAACACGCTGACGAACTTCAGCTTCCCGGACGAGTCGGCCTCCTGGACGCCGCGCAGGAAGTTCTCGTTCTTCACGCGGTCCGAGTACATCGAGTAGTCGCCGTTGATGTCGCAGTGCCACAGGTAGACCGCGGCGCCCCGGTACGGCGAGCCGTCCTCCTTGCGCACGGTCAGGTCGACGGTGAGCTGGACGCCTTCGGCCGTGCGGGTCGAGGAGCCGAAGCTGGACCGGATGTCCGACCGCACGATGCCGCTCTGCGTGAGGGCGTTCGGGCCGTTGGAGCCGTCGCCGGGGTAGGGGCCGGCGGTCTCCTCGGGGATCGCGTCGAGCGGCTGGCCCTCCGCGGCGGAGGAACCGGTCGTCGTGGTGGTGCCGGAGGTCGCGGTGGTCGTCGTCGACGGAGCACAGGCCACGAGGGTGAGGCCGGCGCCGCCGAGCAGTGACAGCGCCCGCCTGCGCCCGATCAGCGTGGCGAGGTCGAACTGGAGGCCGCGGTCGTGGTTGTCCGTCATGGGGACAACAGTGGGGCCGTTTCCTGTGAGCCGCCTGTGCGGGAGCTGTCACGCGGATAGCAAGCGCCTGCGCGGAAAACTCGCCGGTGCCGGAGGTCTTTGCGCGCGGGGGGAGGCGATTCATTTCGTGCGGGAGACGAATGCGTCGAGGAGCGCCGGTGGAGTTGTGATCGAGATCTCGTTCTCGTCGGCGCGAAGTATTCACCCGGAAGTCGGGCCGCGTTGGTGTCGTGTCGCGTTTGCGGGGGATTCGCGAGGAGTCGCGGGCGCGGAAGTGGACAATGGATTCATTTGGCGGCGATGGGTTGTTCTTTTCGTGGAGGACGGCACTCGCGAGGGGTTTGTCGAGTGCCGCCCTCCCGCGGGCGGGCAGGCCCTGCCTCCTGCCCGCGCACCGCTAGCGGCAACCGGTCTCCGCTTTCGACCTGCGGCACTGCCGTTCGACCACGGCGGCCCTGTCCACCTCGGCGTGCGGCACGTGGAGGGCCGCGCTGATCCAGGCACGCCAATAGGGGCCTGGAATGCGTTTTCCGCGTTCCCACCTCGACACCTCTTCGCGGGTGACGCTGTCGTTCTGGGAGATCTCGCACAGGAGGTCCGCGAGGTCGCGCTGCGTGAGGCCGTGCTTGCGCCGGGCCAGGGGGATCAAGGCCGTGATCGGCGGGACGTCCTCGTGCTCGCGGGCTTGCGGGGCTGCCTTGAGCACGGTTCTGCTCCGTTTCGGTGAGAGGGCGGGTGTGCGGTCCAGACTGCCGCAAAGACGCGCTGCCCGTGCCGTGCATTGCGGTGATACCGGCGGTCGTTGAAAGTTCAGGCACCGCGCGAATCACTTGATCGGGTGTTCGGTGGAACAGAGCTGGTCCGATGGGGTGTGCGCAGTCGGTTTTCGCGCGGCTGATCTAAGGTGACCGCGCCGGTTCGTTGTGCCGCAGCAATGGCCGGGATGAGAAGGTGGGAAAAAATGCTTTCGACGGTCGAAGTGGTGCAGGTGTTCCTGGCGCGGCTCGCGGCCCAGGACGCGCCCGGCATCGCACGGCTGTGCGCGCCGGACGTGGAGTGGGAGGCGCCCGACCCGAACGGCAGCCGGTGGTCCGTGGGCCCGCGCAGCCGCCGTGAGGTCGAGTCGTGGTTCCTGACGCTGTTCGCCGCGTTCGAGCTGGACCGGCTCTCCGCTCGCCAGGTGGTCGTCGACGGGGGCGACGCGGCGCTGATCGGCTCGGCGCGCTGGCGCGTCCGCGCCACCGGCGACCCCGTGGAGGCCCGCTTCGCGTCCGTGCTCTCGGTGCACCGGGGCGAGATCGAGCAGTACTGGCACCTGCCGGACACGCTGGCCGTGGCGCGGACGGCGGCATGACCGCCGGCCGGGGGAGAGCGGCGCACACGCGGGCGAGACTGCTGCGCGCCGCCGTCGAGGTGTTCGACCGCGACGGCTTCGCCGGGTCCAGCCTCACCGCCGTGTGCGCGCGGGCCGACGTGTCGAAAGGCGCGCTGTACTGCCACTTCCGCTCCAAGGAGGCGCTCGGTGTCGCGATCGTCGAGGAGCAGTCGCTGCTGTGGCACCGGTTGCGCGACGAGCGGCTCGCCGTCGACGAGTCACCGGTGCAGGCGCTGATCTCGATGTCGTTCGAGTTCGTGGACCGGCTCGACACCGACCTGACCGTGCGGGTCAGCGCGAAGCTGTTGCGGGAGGCGGTGTTCTTCGACGTCGTCGCGGCCGCGCAGGTGATCGGCTGGGTGTCGGTGGTGCGCGAGCTGCTGACGCTGGCCCGCGACCGAGGGGAGCTGCGGCCGGAGGTCAACGTGCGGCACGCGGCCGAGCAGGTCGTCGCGGAGCTGCTCGGGCTCCAGTTCGTGGCCCAGGCGCTGACCGGGGGCACGGACCTGCGCACCCGGCTCGCCCGGATGTGGCGCGCCACCTCCGGCGGGCTCGTGACGGCGTCCGTCCTGGCCGGGCTGCGCTTCGAGTGACGGTCGTCTCGACCCAATCGAGACAGGAATGGCTGGTCACGCCCGCGCTGTTGTCCTCTCTCATCCGGCGGGGGTCGTGAACCATCAGGAGGACAGCGGTGTCCGGTCGCAGCATCGTCGTGGTGGATCCGTACTCGGCGGGCAAGGGCATCGCGCCCGCGTTCGCGGCCCGCGGCGTCGGAGCGGTGGCGGTGCTGACGACCTCGACGCCGCCCAGCTGGCTCAGCAGGGTGTGGGACCCCGACGACTTCCACGAGATGTACACCATCGGCGACCTCGACGACCTTGCCGCGAAGCTCGCCGCGCACGACCCGGTCGCCGTCGTCGCGGGCAGCGGGACCGGCGTCGAGGCCGCCGAGGCGTTGTCCGAGCTGGTCGTGCCGGGACGGTCGAACGTCCTCGCGCTGTCGTCCGCGCGGCGCGACCGGTGGCAGCGGGCCGTGGCGCTGCGCACCGCGGAAGTACCGCACCTGCGCCAGATCAGCTCGGAGTCACCCGACGAGGTGGCGGCGTGGCTGCGGCGCGAGGGCCTGGATGGCACGCCGATCGTGCTGCAGCCGCAGGACAGCGGCGACACCGACGACGTGTTCGTGGCGATGCCCGGCGACGACTGGCGCACCAGCTTCAACCGGGTCCGCGCGGTGAACAACACCTGCTTCCGCAACGACCGGGTGCTCGTCCGGGAGCTCGCGGTCGGCACCGAGTACGAGGTCGACACCTACTCGGTCGACGGCGGGCACGGTCTGGTGGCGGTGTGGCGCTGCGCCAAGGAGGGTGTCGACGACGGGCTGGGCATCTTCCGGTCCAACACGCTCGTCTCGCCCTCCGAACCCGTGGTCGACGTGCTGTTCGACTACGTGGCGTCGGTGCTCGACGCGACCGGTGTGCGCAACGGCCCCGCGCACGCCGAGGTCGTGCTCACCCCGGACGGCCCGCGGCTGGTCGAGATCGGCACCCGGCTCGCCGGGGCCGAGCAGCAGGAGCTGACGTTGCTCGGCACGGGGGAGAACCAGATCACGCGGATGGTGCGCCACCACGCCGACGGGGTGCGCGAGGCCGGGCGGTACGCGCGGCGCCAGCACGTGCGGTCGGTGTACCTCTCGTCGCCCGCCGCCGGCGAGCTCGCGAACTCCGTCCGCTTTGACGAGCTTGCCTCACTTTTGCCCAGTTACCAGCGGGACGTCCTGCCCTACCGGGAGGGTTCGATCGTGCCGCGCACCGACGACCTGCGCACGTCGCTGGGCCATGTGGTGCTCGCCACCACCGACGCTGAACAGCTGGAACGCGACGAGGCGACCGTGCGGGAGATCGAGGCCGGGCTCATCGTGGTCTGATCTTCACCCCGTACCGGGTGGCACACGTTCCCGCCCACCCGTTAGGTTGCTGCGCGACGAGCGGAGGCCCATGAGCGAACCCTGGGACGGCGACCTGACCGGTGCGGTGATCGACGACCGCTTCGTGATCGGGTCACTCCTCGGGTCCGGTGGCATGGCGGAGGTCTACAGAGCCTACGACCGCGCCACCACGTCCTCGGTCGCCGTCAAGATCTTCTCGGGTCCCGGACTCCCGGACGACGAGCTGCGCCTGCAGCGCGAGGCGACGATGCTCGCGTCGCTCGACTGCCCCGGCATCATCCCGGTCTACGAGTCCGGCACCGTGGGGCGCCGCCCGTACTTCGTGATGCGCGAGATCACCGGCGGCACGCTGCGCCAGCGCATGCGCGAGCCCCTGCCGCCGCGCTTCGTGGCGCGCGTCGGCGGTCAGATCGCCGCCGTCCTGGACCACGTCCACGGCCTGGGCGTGGTGCACCGCGACATCAAGCCGTCGAACATCCTGCTGGACGACACCGAGAAGCAGGCCTACCTGGCCGACTTCGGCCTGGCGCTGGTCGCCGAGGTGACCCGCGTGACCACGTCCGGCATCCTCGTGGGCACCGCCGGGTACCTGTCGCCGGAACAGGTCCGCGGCTCGGACGTGGGCCCGGCCGCCGACGTCTACTCGCTGGGCCTGGTCCTGCTGGAGTGCCTGACGGGCCGGTCCGAGTACCCCGGCGGCGACGCCGAGGCGGCACTGGCCCGCCTGGCCCGCGCGCCGCGCATCCCGGTGGACCTCCCGCTCGCCTGGGTGTCCCTGCTCTCCGCCATGACGGACATGGACGCCGCCCGCCGTCCGACCGCCGCCCAGTGCGCGCGGTCGCTGGACGCCGCCTTCGAGGCCAGCCGGGGCCTGCCGGCGCTGCTGCCGGACGCCCCGGTCTCCACCGCGGACGTGCCGAAGCCCCGCCGCGGCAAGCGGGTCGCGATCACCGCGGCCGCCGCGGTGGCCGTCACGGCGGTGGCGGTGGCCGTGGCGAACTTCGGGGGCGGCGGCAGCGAGGCACCGGCGGCCGACCAGAAGGTGCCGGACCCGCGCACGCGAGTGGTCACCGTGACGCAGTCGGCGGTGACGGTGACGCAGACGCCGGGGGCCTCGGGCACCCCGGACACGTCCTCGGCGGCCGGGGCGCCGCAGCCGGGCGGCGCGGTCGTTCCCACGGGCTCGGTGACGCAGGTGACCGTCTCGACGACGGACCAGACCGCCGAGCCGCCGGAGGAGACGACCAAGGCCAGCAAGGAGAAGAAGAACAAGAAGTCGTCGGAGACGCCGACGCCGTCGGCCGATCCGCAGCGTTAAGCGTTCGGTTCGCCCGCCTCGGCGAACGGCAGGTCGTTCAGCTCCGCCCGCAGCCTGTCCAGGTCGGCGTAGACGGCCGACGCGCCGCGGTCGACCAGCTCCTCCTCGCCGAACCCGCCGCTGAGCAGCCCGATCGACGGCAGCCCCGCCCGTCCGGCCGCCTCGCAGTCCCAGATCGAGTCGCCGATCATGACCGCGCGGGTGGCCTTCGCCTTGTCGAGCGCCACCTGGATCAGGTCGGGCTCCGGCTTGCTGCCGTCGACGTCGTCGGAGGACGTCCACTCGATGTCGCCGGGGTCGAGCAGCTTCAGGTAGTGCTCGACGTGCTTGCGCTTGCCGGAGCTGGCGAGCACGACGGCGAGGCCCAGGTCGGTGGCGGCGCGGATGAGCCGGTGCGCGCCCTCGAAGGGCTGGATCTCGTCCAGCACCTCGTCGAAGTACCGCTCCCAGGCCGTCCGCAGGTCGTCGCCGTGCGACCGCTCGACGGTGTCCCCGGCGACGGCGGCGACCAGTTTGTCGCCTCCCATGCCGATCGACCGGTGCACCTTCCAGCCGGGCACGGTGATGTCGAGACTGCGGAAGGCCCGCAGCCACGCCACCGTGTGGTGGTAGTTGGTGTCGACCAGCGTGCCGTCCACGTCCAGGACCACGGTGTTGCTCATGAGCCTGGGTTTGCCCGCGTCCTCAGCGAGGCAAACCCACCAGCTCACGGGTGTCCTGCAGGGACGCCACCTCGCGCCGCAGCACCCCGTCGAGCCAGTGCGCGTCGGACATCCACGACTGGTTCGTGTTCAGGCAGACGTGCACGGATGACCGGTACACCGACAGCGCGATGCCCACCGCGTGTCCTGGTGCGACAGGAGCGACCGGGTACATCTCGCACAACGCGGCGCCGTCCAGCGAGAGCGGCACGGACGGCAGCGGCACCGACGTGACGAGCGTGTCGAACAGCAAGGGCGCGCAACGGCCCATGACGGGCGCGGCCAGCCGGTGCACGAGCGGCGGCACGCGGTCGGCCAGCAGCGGCAACGCACCCGCGCCCCGGTCGGGACCCGCGGCCTTGGCCGACTCCATCTGGGCGCGGATGTCGCGCAGCCGGTCCACCGGGTCCGCGACGCCGACCGGCAGGGACACCAGGAAACCGGAGATCTGGTTGCCCGAGGCGCCGTCGCCGGAGCGTGAGCGCTGGTTCACCGGGATCAGCGCGCGCACGACGGAGGACGGGCCCGCGCTCCCGTGCGCGGAAAGCCAGTGGCGCAACGCACCCGTCACCAGGGCGAGCAGCACGTCGTTGACCGTGCCGCCGTGCTCGCGCCGGATCCGGTGCACGTCCGCGAGGTCCAGGCGCGACATCACGACGCGGCGCGGCCGGGTGGACGAGGTGAGCACCGGCGAGTTCAACGTCGGCGGGCGGGTGTTCATCAGCACCGACGAGGCGATGTCGATCGTGTCCTTGATCCCGCGCAGGGAGGGGATCATCGGCTTGGCCGCCGGCGGCGGACTGTCCGGAATGGACAGACGCGAGGCGTCGAACAGCCGCAGGCCCAGGCCGACGGCCTTCATGCCGTCGCACAGCGAGTGGTGCAGCTTCGCGACGACGGCGAACCGGCCGCCCGCCAGGCCCGTGACGACGTGCAGCTCCCACGGCGGGCGCGCCAGGTCCAGCGGCTGCGCCATGAGGTGTGAAACCAAGGTGGCGAAACGATCCCTGCCGCGGACGTGGTGCGTGAAGACGTGGTCCTCCGGCGCGAAGCCGGGGTCCTCCACCCAGCGCGCACCGCCCAGCAACGACGTGCGGGCGCGTCGGCGCAGGCTCGGGATCTCCTGGGCGCGTTCGCACAGCACGGCGGCGATGCGGGCCGGGTGGACCGGAGTGGACGGTGCGAAGGTCGCGACCGCGCCGAGGTGCAACGGGTTCGCGTTGCCCTCCATGGCGAGGAAGGCGATGTCGAGGGGGGAGAGGTGGTCTGTCATAGGTGTGCAAGGAAAACAGGTCCGCGTGTCGAGCGCATTGCGATGAGATGGCGGCGACTCCCTACCGCCCCAAGTACACTCGAACGGTGGTACCGCTGTGACTCGTGTGGGTGCGAACCAGGTCACACAGCAGGTTCACCATCACGATCCCGAAGCCGGACAGGCCGGTGAACGAGGGCGGGAAGCCCTCACCGGAGTCGCTCACCTCGCACACCGCGGTACCGCCCTCGCGCCACAGCCGCAACACCCCGTGACCCGACGCGTGCAGGATGCTGTTCGTCGCCAGCTCGTTCACCGCGAGCACGAGGTCCTCGACCTGGTCGCGGCGCAGCCAGTGCGCGAAGGAGGCCACGAGCTTGCGCGTGTGCGCGAGCGTGCCGACGGAGAACGCGTGCTCCTCGACCGCGCCGGGTGGCGGCGGCAGCGGCACGTTGTAGATCCCGGCGAGCACGGACGGCTCGGTGTACCACTCGCTCGCGACGCGCCGCTCGCCGTCGATCACGACCGGGTGCGTGCGCCGCGCGTCCTCCAGCACGTGACCCGGCAACGCCTCCGCGTCGTAGGGGCAGAGGACGACGCCGCGCCTGCCCTCGAACGCCGTGTTGACCAACGCCTCGTGCTGCACGCACGCCGGGTACTCGAGCTCGGTGCGGCCGGGCCACACCGGTTCGCCGACCACCCGGAACGGGCGCTGCGTGCTCGCGCTGAACGCCATCAGCACGCCGGGGATGATCCGGCCGGGGTTGCGGCCCGCCTCGGTCATGTCGATGAAGTGGACCTGGTCCGCCCGGCCGCCCAGCCGTTCCCGCAGCGGGCCGATGCTCGCCTCCGGCACCGCCACTAGCACGGGTTCGTCCCTGTCCACGCCGTCCGCGACGAACCCAGCCGTGCCGGTGAGGAAGGAGTCCTCGTCCCGGTAGAACAGGGCCTCGTGCGTGAACGGAGCAGCGGAGTTCATCGGCTTCCCGGTGCGGTCGGTGGCGCGGGCAAGCCCTCATTCTGCTCTCCGTGACGGGGTTTCGGCGGGGGCCAGGCCGGTGGTTGTCGCGGCGGGTGCTCCGGACGGCGCAGCTCGTCGTGCGGGCCGGAAAGCGCGCGAGCACACTCGCGGGATGCCGGAGTCTCGCGAGGAGGTGACGCCGTGATCGGCCACCACACCCTGACCGGGCCGGAGGACGCGCCGGTGCTGGTGCTCGGCAACGCGCTCGGGACGACCACCGACCTGTGGCGCGACTTCGCGCTGCCGTTCCGGCTGCTGCGCTTCGACCACCGCGGCCACGGCCGCAGCGCTCCCGTCCCGGGACCGTTCGGGATCGAGGACCTCGCCCGCGACGTGGTGGAGCTGCTGGACCACCTGGAACTGCGCCAGGTGTACTACTGCGGCGTGTCACTCGGCGGCATGGTGGGCATGTGGCTCGCCGCGCACACCGACCGGATCTCGCGGCTGGCACTGATGTGCACCACGGCCTGGTACCCCGACAAGGAGCTGTGGGACGAACGGATCGCGGTGCTGCGCGCGCAGGGCGTGGAACCGCTCGCGGACACGATCGTCTCGCGCTGGTTCACCCCGGCCTTCTCCCCGGCCGTCGCCGCCCGCTTCCGCGCCGGGCTGACCGGGGTCGACGTGCCGTCGTACATCGCGTGCTGCGAGGCGATCCGAGACATGGACCTGCGCCCGGACCTCGCGAAGATCGACGTGCCGGCCGTGGTGATCGCCGCGGCGCAGGACCAGGCGACACCGCCGGAGCTCGTCCGGCACGTCGCGGACGAGCTGCCGGACTCGGAGCTCTACGTGGTGGGGGACGCGGCGCACCTCGCGGTCGTCGAGGCGCCGAGGACGATCTCGGTGATCCTCGACAACCACTTCGGCAACCTCGCCGCGGTTCACGAACCGGAAGTGTTGCGGGACAACGAGGTCAACTGAACGTGTTAGGACTAGACCGGTGCCAGTGCCGTGTGCGGCTCGGCCGGCAGCTCCACCGCGATCTCGTCACCCGGCCGCACGACACCGCCGGTGCGCACCACCGACATGACTCCCGCGAGCCGCACCAGGTCGCCGTCCGGCCCGCGGAAGACGACCTCCTTGAGGAGCCCGTGCGAGAACCCGTCGATCTGCGCGCACGGGTTGCGCAGCCCGGTCACCTCGACGACCGCGTCAGGTCCCAGGCGCAGCAGCGTCCCCGTCGGCAGGCCGAGCAGGTCGACACCGCGGGTGGTGACGTTCTCGCCGATCTGGCCCGGCTCGACGGCGTAGCCCTTGTCGCGCAGCTCGTCGAAGAGCTCGGCGTGGATCAGGTGCACCTGGCGCAGGTTCGGCGCCGTCGGGTCCTTCGCGACGCGCGACCGGTGCCTCACCGTGACGCCCTGGTGGACGTCGCCCTCGACCCCCA